>JAUMAI010000001.1:0-5246 GCA_032116775.1 Pirellula sp.
GGGCCGAAGACACTTTACGACAAATCGATTCACTCATTCATGCTCAAAGGCAAAAGCTTTATGGGTAAGTACAATTGTAAAAAGCTGTAGCTAAATCGATCAACGGTAGTGTCCGTCAAGTTGCGCACATTGATTTTTCAATCATTGGCTTTGGTTATTTTAAGATATAGGGGCCATGGCCCCTATATCTTAAAAAGTCGTCTCAGCTTGCCTCACTAGCAAGCATGTCAGCATCTACGGTTTGCGACTCATAGAGTCGATCTGTATCCAAGTATCGTCGTGTTCCCCACTTTGTTCCACTCACGTGTCGTAGTCGCGCAGCTACCAGCATCAAGGCACTGTGGCCGTCTGGGAACGCGCCAACCACTCGCGTACGTCGCCGTATTTCCTTCATGATTCTTTCAAGCATGTTATTGCTACGCAGACGCGTCCAATGCTCTCGCGGATACGACATGTAGTTTAATGTCTCCTCAACACCCATCCGAAGTGTTTTCGCTGCACTGGAGAGGCGTAGGCTGTTTAGCTTAGCCTCTACGTCTTGAGCCTTCACCATCGCTGCTACGCGATCCTCCTGCGCATGGATCGCTTTTAGCATCGCAGCCACCTCTTTCGATCTCGTTCGAGGGACATCCTTTAATATGTTACGGTAAAAATGAACCACACAACGCTGCCAGGATGCCTCTGGAAAGAATTCTCCTAGGGCCTCGACTAAACCAACACATTTATCACTCGTGATAAGCCGTACTCCCTTGAGACCTCGCGATTTCAAGTACCTCAAAAAAGTTCGCCAACTCTCCGAATCTTCCTTAGTGCCCTCAGCAACTCCTAGTATTTCACGGTGTCCATCGCTACGAACTCCTACGGCTACAAGAACGGCAATCGACTTAACTTCACCTCCCCAGCTACGTTTCAACCAAATTCCATCTAGCATCACATAAGGATGCTCGCCCTCAAGCGGACGCATGCGCCACTGCTCGATCCGTTCATAGATCTTTTGGTTCAACTCACTGACCGTACTGGAACTTACTCGAGTACCCCAGAGAGCTTCCGTGACATCCTCAACTCGACGCACCGAAACACCAGCCAAGTACATCTCTACCAAGGCTTCCTCGACGCTGGACTCGCGGCGACGATAACGCTCGATAATCTGTGTCTCAAATGGCAAGCTACGAAGACGAGGAACTTTTAAATCCACGTCACCTGCCTTTGTCATCAGCTTGCGACGATAAGAGCCAGCCCGCGTATCTAAGCGATCCGCAGATCTCTCATAACGCTTCGCCTGGCACAGTTCATCAGCCTCTGTTTCCAGCATCTGATTCAAGGTCTCCTCGACCGCGCTGCGCACCACCTCATCGATGTGTCCGCGAACCGCATCGCCGTCAATCTTGATCGTTTGCCGAATTTCTTGTCTAATCGAATCTTCTTGCTCACTTGACATAGTCAGTCCTTGGTTTTGGAGGGTTGGTTCTTGCAAACAAATCCATACCAAAGCCAAGGCTGATTTTCAAATGTGCGCAATAATTAGGACGTTATCCGATCAACAGCTTATCTAAAGTGTGATCGAGTGTTAGTGCTATGTTTGGTAATTCTGCTACAGAGTAGTTTTGAGTTGCTTTATCTAGTCGACCGTACAACAAGCCAGCATATGTTGGCATCTATTGCTCGAATGCCTGAGGCCGCGCTATGCGAAACATGCTTTGCAGAATGAGGTCTCACAGAAACTTCACTGGTAAGTAGAGCACGTTGTCTGCGGTGAATTAATTGGGCTGATAGAGCGAGAAAACGATTGGTTTATCTCATTCGTATTCGTCTTGGGTTTGCTCAGCTTGTTCTTTGGTTTTTTTGGAATCATCGTTTTCAATTTCTACTACGCGACGACTGAGCAATTGCTTGGAACGTTCCATCACGGACGTAAACCTTAGGACATTATCCAACACCACTGGGCGAGAGGTGCCTGGGATGGTCATGATGATGCGCCCCGCACCAGCCAGGATATATTCAAACACATCATTGATTTCTGTATTTAATTTCAAACCTGCTGTTGAGAAGCGTTCGATATTACCTAGCAAGCCAGTGTGATGTATCAACTCGTTATGTGTTAACTCCCAATAATCGAAACGGGTAATTACAGCCATGCCTAAGAAGAGAAGTACCATACCGGCAAAAATGGCATAATAAAAATCCGCAGTTGCTTTGAGGTCTAAGTCCGAAAGCCATTGCTGCAGAGGTGCAATAATACCATAGCGTTGATTGATCAAAATTATTGCCAATGTCGCTGCAACGATAGACGCCAGCATTGTTAGTGAGGTTGAACGAGGAAAGTCATAGGTGATGACTAATAAATTGAAGGTGAAGCAGACAAGAAAGGCACCACCGAAGATATGATCCCATGAGGGAAGAAGTGTAGCGATCAGGCCACATGCTAAAGCCATAAGAGCTGTTGGCCACATGAATACCATTTTGGGCCAGTTGCGAATGATCAGTACTTCTGTATTCGAAGATGTATTACTCATCGCTTTCATTCCGGTCTTTGAAAAGTGCACACCACAATAAAGGATTCCAAAACAAGATAATACTTTACTGGTGTGTCGGCAATTAAGGTTAGTTGATTGTGTCCCGAAAAAGCTTTGGCTTGTGAGGTGTCTTCAAGCAGCGACATTTACAGGTCTTAGGGTTGCAGATGTTGTATGCACGACTTGAGATCAGATTTCGATAGGCCGCAATCAGTCAGGTTGAGGGCGCAAAAAACGCACACTATCCACCGAAATCATGACTGCCGAATGGTTTTGGGGATTTAGGGAAAGGCTGATGGGTGCTTGGCAGAGCCAGTGGCTTGGCAGGCAAGCGAAGGCCATTATTGCAGGGGTAATTCAAGACTATTGTCTGGAAGCTTAGCTGTTTGTGGAGGGATAAGTGGTTTGGCTTCTTGAGTGATCAATACCAGCGACTGTTGACGCAGGAAGTAGGGAAATTCCTGTCGCACGATCTGATAGCGATGAGGTTTTGCCGACGATGTCTGCTGCAAGTGATCAAGAAGAGAATCGGCAAGAGGCGTCAACGTGATAATGCCATGTTCGGGGGCTTTCTCCAGATGCTTCGTCGCTTGTTCTAGCCAAGCTTCTTTCGGATCGTTTCCTGATTCCGTAATAAGTATTTCTGGAATGGGCTGGCCAGTATAAAAAACCCAGCTCGGCTCCAATACTCCGATCGCAACCCAACGTCTTTCTGGATGCGCCTGCTGTTGCTGGATGAGGGCTTCTAAATCATACCGATAGCCGCTAGCGGAACTAGCGCCACCTGCTAGCCAGCCTGTTAAGCAAATCACGGCTCCTGTTGCAAAACAGAGAGGAAGTGCTTGAGATTGTTTTCGCTGAACTAACCCAATCCCTACCAGGCCTGCTAGGGAAATTGCCAAACTCCAAAGACCATTCCATGCAACGCCAGGCATCGCTTCCTGTTGGGCTGCAATTCCTAACGCGACCGATGCGACGATACCGCCTAAAACACTGCATAACAGAGTTGCTCCGACAGCTCGTTTGAAAGCCAGCCTCGAGAAGATCTGATGATCTGTAGAGGTGATGCCAGAACGAACTGAGGCTCTGTTGGACAATTGAGAAAAGAACAGCCCGATGATAAGTGCTGCCCCTGGATAGCATGGTGTGATGTAGCTGGGTAATTTCGTGTTGGCACAACTAAAGGCACCTATAAATACAGCGACCCACAAAAAGGATAATCTTGTTAATGCAGCTTTGAGAGTTGAGCTAGTGTTATTGTGTGTCAGAGCGGAAAAAGTGGAAGGGCTTTTGAGGCTGAGTTTGATTTGAATAGGATTGGTTATCCACAGCCACACTGCAAATGGTGCTAACCATAAAGACCAAGGGAACAGCCCAACTAAGCTAGCCATGGGATAATAGAGCGGACCCCCGCGATGACCTTCGAGAGATTGAACAGCTCGTTGTAAGTTATGGTCCCAGAAGAACTCGCGTAGCCATACTCCATCGGTACGTAAACCTACCCAGATATACCAGGGTAATGCGACGGCCAGCACGATTGGAATTCCGATGAGTAGTCGAGTGCTTAACAGGTAATCCAAGATCAGCTTCGGGTGAACTTGTTTCGCGATCGTTTTCAGTTGCTCGACGAATAAGGTGTAACGGGAAGGTGTATGGATATCCGTCTGTAGCAGGTTTTCCCGCAGGGCGGCCGACTGCAGAATCATTCTTTCCCACAGGAACCAAGCAGAGATCACAGTGAATGGTAAGATGAATCCGACGGGACCTTTCGCTAGAACACCCAATCCTAAAGCGATATAGCCGGCGATAAAAAATAATTCACGATAGTAATTCTGCGGTGAACTCGTAAGGGCATATGCTAGGATAGTGATAGCGAGTGTTGAGCAGAAAATCAGGGGGCTGTCGGGAGTTGCTGCTCGGCCAGCGACGATGATCATCAGTGAAGTTGATAGGACGATTCCGCTCCACATCGATGGCGAATTCCAAGCTAGCCAGCTTGGCATGTGCTCGTGCTCTACGGCACGACCATTTTGAAAACGATGCGATAGCAAACGCGAGCTCAGAAGCATGGTACAAACGATGGTACCAATCATTAACAAAGCAGAGGGAAGACGTGCTCCCCATTGGCCTACGCCAGCGACTTGATAGGCCGCCATCTGTAGCCAGTACAACAAGATAGGTTTGTGTGTTCTGAGTTCGGCATTAAATACCGGCACAACCCAGTCGCCTCTCGATAGCATTTCTGCAGTGCAGCCAGCGTTGCGAGGTTCATCGCGATCCCACAGCCGTGGGCTACCCAGTCCTAGTATTAAGGTACTAGAGGCAAAGAGCAGGACGATAAATAAAGTCCATATCGTATTGCGATTTCTTCTCGTTGAAGATTCGCACGCGTTTTCCTGAGCAACGGTAGACGTCATTCAAGCAGCATCCATGCCGAAAGCGAGAGAGTGTTATTGGGTAATCGCAAGAGTACTGTTTAAGTTTCCCTTGGGTGAGGAGTTTACGTTAATTTAGCCCCTAGGGAAATATAGAACCGCAACACACGCAAATGCTAGCTAACAGCCTCATGGTGCCAGGCACCCAATTTTTTTCTAATTGCCGGGCACAGCGCCATGGTGCCTGGCACCATGAGGCTCTTTCTCGCCCACCATCGGGTGCCTGGCACCATGAGGCTCTTTCTCGCCCACCATCGGGTGCCTGGCACCATGAGGCTCTTTTGCGATGCGGAGCCGA
>JAUMAI010000001.1:5256-11855 GCA_032116775.1 Pirellula sp.
CCCCCCTGGCGATTTTTGCTCCGCAAAAACGCCGGGGGCGAGGGGAGCACTTAGACTTAAATTCTTCTCTCTCTCCTTAATGAGTTCGCAGCGCAGCAAAGAGCTCTTTGGGGAGAAGGTTGGGGTGAGGGGCGATACGCGCAACTGAGAGCTCGATGGCAAAGTGGAGATCATTCACCCTCAGCCCCTCTCCCCCTGGCGATTTTTGCTCCACAAAAACGCCGGAGGCGAGGGGAGCACTGAGACAAAAATTGGGTGCCAGGCACCGGTGGTGGGCGAGCGTGTAGAATGCTAGCGTGGTGTAGGTGAATTATGAATGAAACGATACGGAATGCTCGTGGAAAGAAATTGAGAAGGAATTTATCGTGGCTACTCGTCGTGAAAAAATTGAGGCAATGCTAGCAAGCGAACCAAATGACACTTTTTTACGGTACAGCTTGGCAACGGAGTGGGACAAGGAAGGGAATCATGAATTGAGTTTGCAGTTGTTTGATGGTCTGACTCGCGATGAGAAGCCTTTTGTGCCTGCATTCTTTAGAGCTGGGCAATTGCTGGTACGACTGGATCGCATCAGTGAAGCTAGAGACTATCTGCGACGCGGAATCGAAGAGGCTAGGACTCAGAGCGATTTGCATGCAGCTGGGGAGATGGGGGAATTGCTAGCAAGCTTAGGGCAAGCAGGCGAGTGATTAATGACTGCTGAGAAGACAGATGCCATAGTGTTGCGAGTTGTGAGTTGGAGCGAGACGAGTGTCATCGTAACTCTCTTCTCCCGAGATCATGGCAAAATCTCTGCCCTAGCCAAAGGTGCCAGGCGGCCGAAAAGTCCGTTTGAGGCTGCTCTTGACCTATTGTGCCGTTGTCGCATAGTGTTCCTCCCAAAATCGGGAGATGTTCTCGATTTGTTGACAGAGGCCAAATTAATGCGGCGATTTCGGAATCGGAGTCGTCGTTTAACCAATTTATATGCAGCTTATTATGTCGCCGAATTGTTGAGGGAGTTAACGGATCATGAGGATCCGCAACCCGCTCTTTACCAATTAGCCGACGAGACTTTATTGATGCTGGAGCAAGATGCTCCGGTCGATGAGGTGCTTTTACCTTTTGAAATGAACCTGTTGAAGTTACTTGGACACCAGCCGAATATGCAGCATTGCGTCAGTTGCGATGCGGTGATGGATGATGATGGACCGGTGAGTTTTGGTGTCTTAGTAAGTGGTGTATTGTGTGACCGATGTGTGGGAGGTCAGCGTCAGGTCATACGCATGCGACCAGAGAGTCGAAGAATATTTACATGGCTAACGGACGAAACGAAGACGGAAGCTGGACGGCTTTCGATTCCGGAAAACGTCCGTGGTGAATGTCGGGCGATTATGCAGCGCTATATGACGGTTCATTTTGATCGTCAGTGGCAATTACATCGATATCTTGAGGATTTGGCACGTTGACACGGAAGTCGAAAGCCACAGCACGGATGCAGTCTCACGTCGTAGAGACAGCCAAACTGATTTGCCTGCTGAGCGCGTTGATCACGTGCTTGAACAGTGGTTGCAAGCTGTTTGATCCTATGATCGGTACAGATGAAGAGTACAATCGCACCAAACGGCAGATTGAAACGCAACCGGAATCGGATGAAGATTGGGTGCGGCCCGAAGGTGAGTCGGCGGAAAAACGTAAGGATAGTGCGTTGCCGATACTCGATAAGCTTTTCAAGTGGGATAAACCTAAGAATCCTGAGTTAGCTAAGCGTCTCTATAACGAGGCAGATCTCAAGTTCAATGAGGCCAAGGGTTTGGATGGGCATCCAAAACGCGTAGCCTTTAGGGCAGCTGGCAAGAAATACAAAGAAGCTGGATCGCACTGGCGTAACTCTTTTTTAGAACAAGATGCCCTCTACATGGAAGGCCGCAGTTATTTCTTTGCGGAGGATTATCCTAAGGCCGAGGATGCATTTACCCGCTTGGTCAAAGAGTACCCTCGCACGAAATATCTCGACTCGACACAGAAACATCGCTTCGAGGTAGCTCAATACTGGGTCCAGTACAATCAAGTTGCTCCCGCTTCTTTCGTGACCTTGAATTGGACAGATAAAACCCGTCCGTTAAACGACACTGGAGGCCATGGACGCCGTGTGTTAGAGAAGATGCGGTTAGATGATCCAACCGGAGTGTTAGCTGACGATGTGACCATGGCGATTGCTAATGAAGCCTTGCAACGGGGCGACTTTGAGTCAGCCGCGGAAACGTACGAAGATTTGAGATTAACTTACCCAGATAGTAAACATCAGTTCGATGCTCATTTTCTTGAACTCAAGTGTTGTATTGAGATCTATCAGGGGCCCGAGTACAGCAGTGAACCGATGGACCGTGCCGAGAAGCTGATCAAGCAGATTTTTCGACAATTCCCCCAACAAGCAGATTCACAGCGCGAATTCTTAAACGAAGCCTATGCTGAGGTGCGTTACAAACAAGGCGAACGTCGCTGGATGCAGGCAGAGTATCGTCGCAAACGTGGTGAGAATAAAGCAGCTCGCTATTATCTACAAGAAGTTGCTGAGCAGTATGCCGATACGCCTTTTGGTGAGCAAGCAAAGGAGCGATTAGCTGAATTGGATGGAGCTCCGGATGATCCAACCCAGTATTTAGAGTGGTTGACCAGGCTCTTTCCTGATGCTGACCCAGCCAAGCCATTGATCGATAGTCGTAGCACAGCGCCTTAGTCAACAAGCGGTATAGAAGTAAACCGACGCAGGTTTTGAAGAGAGTTACAGCCTAATGTCATCTCCAACCAACAACATATCGCTATCTCGGCCTGGCAGGTCGAGCTTTGCACCTGCTGTTGGTTTAGCCCTGGCTGTGGTTGTGATCGGTATCGCTGGCTGTGTTTCCTATCGAGTCGGAACGCGAAGCTTGTATCGCGGTGATGTGCAAACGATTTATATACCAGTCATTCGGAATGATAGTTTTCGGCCGGATGTGGGAGTGCGTCTGACGGAGGCTATCCAAAAAGAGATCGAATTGCGAACTCCTTATAAAATCACAACGCGTGAGTCGGCCGAAAGTACTTTGACTTGCCGGGTTACGGGCGACCTAAAAAAGGTGATCACCGAAACTACGACCGATGAGCCGCGAGCGCTGGAAGAGATCATTAATGTCGAAGCGGTATGGATCGATCGACGTGGCATGGTACTGATGGAAAACCGCTTTCTGCCACCAGGAGAAACAGCGTTGTTATTTACCCAAACCGTCGATTTCGTTCCAGAAGCAGGTCAAACCTTGGTCGTAGCCCAACAACGAGCCATCCAGCGCCTCGCTGACCACATCGTCAGTCAGATGGAAATGCGATGGTAGTATGGAGCAAGTTTTGCCAACTACCCCTTCCCTACCCTGTTCGTTATCAACCTTTCCCGTAAAGTAAAGGGGCACGAGCCAGAAATTTAATACTCTCCTGCAGAACTCCAACCTGACGAGTCGCGAGTAAACTAGGTTTGAGCTTGGTCAATGGGGTTTTATTTTCTTAATCAAGGGGGGGCGAATGAAAGATTCGATTTCAACAAGCTGGCAGTTGCGAACACAGAAGCTGCAGTTTGGCGAGCTTCCTTGCTTAATGGCAATCGTCAACGTGACGCCTGATAGTTTTTCTGATGGCGGTCGTTTTTTCTCCGCACAGGCAGCTGTAGATCAGGCTTTGCGTTTAGAGGATGAGGGAGCTGGGATTCTCGACATCGGTGGTGAAAGTACTCGTCCGTATAGCGAACCAGTGTCGGAAGATGATGAGTTGAAAAGGGTACTACCGGTACTCGAAAAACTACAAGGAAGAGTCAAAGTTCCTATCTCGATTGACACCAGCAAGGCTAAAGTTGCAGATGCTGCCTTGGCCAATGGGGCGGAAATTATCAATGATGTTACTGGGTTGGAAGGCGACCCAGCCATGATTGATGTCGCCAAGAAATGGAATGCGGGGATTTGTGCGATGCATATGCAAGGTACACCGCAGACCATGCAAGATGCACCACAATATGAAGATGTGGTTCACGATATCCTGGCATACTTAGAGCAACGTGATCGAGCATTGATCGCAGCAGGAATCGAACCTGAAAGAATTTGCTTAGATCCTGGCATCGGCTTCGGTAAGACGCATCAGCATAATTTACAATTGCTGCAAAGTTGCGAGGTGTTCCATAAACTCGGTCGGCCAATCTTGATTGGTCATTCGAGGAAAGGATTCATTGCACATATCATTGGTAATAAAGAACGTGATCGACTCTATGGTACAATCGGCGTAAGCTTGGCGATGGCCCGCAAGAGGATGCATGTTTTACGTGTGCACGATATTCGACCCGCCCGTGAAGCACTCCAACTGTTCGCCGCAGCAGGTGGTCTGTCGAGTTGAACTTCCACATCAGCGATTACAACGAAGAAATCGTTCCGATGCGGCTACAATCAAACAAGGGTTAGTTAGTTGGATGGGGGAAAGGAATTGGTAAATGACCGATAAGTCTGGCGAATTGATGGCGTATTGCGAAACGCTCGCCCAGAAAACTCGAAAGGCGGCGGCTGAGATGGCTTTGCTGTCCGGTGCCGTTAAGAACCGTTGTTTATTGTTGGCTGCTGATCTTCTGGAACGGAGACAAACGGAAATACTTGAGGCCAACCAGAAGGACTTGGAGCTAGCTCCCCAATTTGGACTGACGGCTGCTGAGACCGATCGTTTGAAACTTACTCCCCAGCGGATCAGTGAAATGTCGGCTGCTATCCGGGCGATTGCTGCACAGCGCGATCCCGTCGGTGAAGTGATCTCAGGTGAAATTCGCCCTAACGGTTTAAAGATTGAAAAAGTTAGAGTACCCCTCGGCGTTATCTTTTTCATTTATGAATCGCGCCCCAATGTTACAGCCGATGCCGCGGCACTGTGCATCAAGAGCGGAAATGCGGTCATCCTGCGCGGTGGCAAAGAGGCCGCTCACTCCAGTCGCGCGATTGTCGGATGCCTAAAGGAAGCTGCTCAGCAAACAGGCGTGCCTGCGGACGCTCTGGGACAGGTTGAGGTCGCGAATCGAGAAGCGGTTGGTCACTTGTTGCGAATGTCCCAATACATCGATGTCACAATCCCCCGCGGCGGAAAAAGCTTGATTGAAAGAGTAGCCGCTGAAGCGACAATGCCGGTAATTAAGCACTACGATGGCAATTGCCATATCTACGTCGACCGACTAGCCGATTTAGCAATGTCACAACAAGTAGTATTTAACGCCAAGTGTCAGCGGATGGGAGTGTGCAATGCCCTTGAATCGCTGGTGGTGCACCGTGAAGTCGCCAAAACTTTTCTGCCAATGCTAGCATCTGCGCTGATTCCCGTTGGGGTTGAGCTGCGCGGTGACCAAGAGTCATGCAATATCGTAAAAGAAGCGAAATTGGCATCGGAGGAAGACTGGGGTACAGAGTATCTTGGACCCATACTGAGTGTGAAGATTGTTGGAGATCTACACGAGGCTATCGGCCACATTAATCGATACGGGTCCCGGCACACCGACGCGATTATGACTAGCGACTTAGCTACTGCCGAGTATTTTTGTCGAGCGGTTGATAGTTCAGCTGTCGTGGTAAACGCGAGTACTCGGTTTAACGACGGTGGTCAGTTGGGATTGGGAGCAGAGATAGGGATTAGTACCGATAAATTTCATGCTCGTGGACCATGCGGTGCCATGGAGTTAACAAGTTACAAATACGTCATTGTGGGTCAGGGACAGATTCGGGAATAAGCGATGGCAGACGAAGTACTAAATCGCAACGACGTCGAAGAATTGCTGAAGACCATGGAGAATGGTGCTGCTGGAGGAGCCAAAACTACAGGGGCTGCTAGCGGTTCGCCAGTTGGCGGTGAGGGAAAGGGTGGAGCGGAATCTGGCAGTAAAAAGGCTGCTACCAAACTGCGCGTGGTTCCCTACGACTTCAAGCGTCCAGAGCGAGTCGGCAAGGAGCAGATGCGGGCGTTGCAGTCGCTGCATGAAGGCTTTGGTCGAAGTTTTGGTGCCAGTCTATCCGCCATGCTACGCACGATCATTGAAGTGAAGCTGGTCAGCGTTGATCAGTTGACCTACTCCGAGTTTGTGTACAGTTTGGAAGTCCCCACTTGCTTCAATCTGCTTAAACCACGGCCTCTTGATGGGAATTGGATTTTAGATATCAGCCCTGCTTTGTTATATCCAATTATCGACCGCATGTTGGGTGGCGCTGCGAGCTCTGAGTCGATGATGAAGCGGCCGCTGTCGGAGATCGAACTGAGATTGGCGAGTCGCATCACAGCACTTTTTCTACGCGAGTTACAGAACGCATGGAAAAATGTGGTGCAATTGGATTTCGAAGTTGAACGTGTTGAGAATAACCCGCAGCTAGTACAAATCGTACCTCCCAACGAAGTGGTCGTACTGGTTTGCTTTGAGATGTCGATGGGTAAGACGCGCGGCATGGCAAACCTCTGCATTCCGTTTAATACCATCGAAAGAGTCGGTCAGAAATTAAATAACAACACCTGGGTCGGCTATTTAACCAGCCGTAGTACTCCAGCCACCGCGTCCAGACCGAGTTTCACTTCTGCCATCG
>JAUMAI010000002.1:0-2286 GCA_032116775.1 Pirellula sp.
CATCGGTTTTGGTTGGCTACCTACCGCATATGCTAGGCGTTTTAGCACACGCAAGTTGCCTCTCACAATCACTATGGACATGGATCAATAGGTTATCTCTCTAACCGCAAGTTGTAACCGTCATGATAGCTCGATTGAAAGTCTTCCTAGGATTGAATCGAACCATGGATTATTCCCTGGATGATTCAGAAGATAATCTCATTGGCCAGGGACAGGAGTGTCGAGTTCGAATCGAAAGCCACAACATCGCTCGAGTGCATGCGAAGCTGCTTTATCGCGAGGGATTGTGGTGGGCTTTTGCCTGCGATACCGGAATGGGAATCTGGGTAAACGGCTCGAAAACGGATTGCGCTGTGCTGCTCAATGGAACGAGACTTCGATTCGGAGATACGGAGGCTTGTTTCAACAACTCTCTGAAATCCATGGAATTTGCCGATCTCATGTTCGGCCGCGGACTTGTCGACCAGCGATTCGAAACGCCCAGAACCAATGGTGCTGTGCCACCCGAAAAAAAACCTACATCGCCAGAAATCGAGGGGGACTTCTCTGAGCTGTTGGGCACTAGCCATGCGATGCGGGAATTGAAGAAAAGAATTACTCGAATCTCTAGAGCTTCGGGTGGTATCCTGGTCCGTGGAGAAAGCGGGGTCGGCAAAGAACTAGTATCCAAAGCCATCCATCGCAACTCACAACGGGCTGCGAAACCAATGCTCAGTGTCAATTGCGCTGCAATCCCAAGCGAACTGATCGAAAGCCAACTCTTCGGACATGTCAAAGGTGCCTTTACCGGTGCAGACCGAGACCACGTAGGATATTTCCAGCAAGCAGATCAAGGAACCTTGTTCCTCGATGAAGTCGGCGAACTGAATTTAGATGGCCAAGCAAAGTTGTTGCGAATCCTCGAAGGCCATCCGTTTCTACCTGTCGGTAGTACGCGCGAAATCAAAGTCGATGTTCGGGTTGTTTCCGCAACGAATCGCGATTTACGGGAATTCGTCATCGCAAAGAAATTCCGAGAAGATCTTTACTATCGCCTAAGCACCTTTGAAGTAGATATACCTCCTCTTCGAATGAGAGCTTCTGACATAGAGCTACTTGCGCAACATTACTTTGAGCAATTCCGCTTACAGCATGATCGAGAACACCTTGGGATCAGCGAAGAAGCGATGGAGACATTGCGGGCATACAGTTGGCCGGGAAACATTCGACAGTTGCGTAACGTCATCGAAAGCGCAGTAGTTCTTGCGGATGGATTCTTGATCACCCCTAACGATCTTAACCTGCGTGACATTGGCAACTTAAGCCACATTCCTGGCCCAATTACCCGAATCGACAAGGCGCATCTTGGCGACGATCAACCGGCGGTTCCCCTTACTCCTAAACCAAACCAATCCGCGAAGAGCGACACAAGCTTCGATACGCTCAATGTCACAGTGTGGGAACAACGACTGATTCAAGAAGCACTGACTCGAACGCAAGGAAATATACCAGCTGCTGCTGAGTTGCTAGGAATGGCCCGTGCGACACTGTATCGCAAACTCGAAAAGGGACATTCGTCGTCGCTCGTACCAAGCCACCTGGGTCCAGTTCTCTCCAAGAACGAGATTTAACTAACAACTACTTCACATTCGTCTCCAAAAGGGATTCAATCGTCGCAATATGGGACGTTAGCACCTCTGCAGAAGGGGAACTGCTGAGCTGCATTCAAGAAGTATCACCGCCGCAAACCAATCAATTAAAAACACTTCTCTCCGAATTCCCTTTGATTTCATTGCTCTATTCGCAAAGAGCAAGTCGTTAAAAATCAATTTGGAATTCTTTCTCCGAAAACCCTCCTAACGGCACATCGTTCGCTTTATGTCAAAAGCATCAAGACAAGTGAACAGCAGACCACTAGGTTCTAGCGCACAAGTCGTTAGTGAATTTTGTTGCAGGAGTTGAAGAAAATGTTTGCATCCGTTTTGGCCAAAGTCGCAGGTAAATTCGTTCGTGACCAACGTGGAGCTACCATGCTTGAGTACGGCTTGCTAGTCGGTCTGGTAGCTATCGCTGCAATCATCGCCGTGACCGCAATGGGTGGCGCTCTTTCGAGCATGTTCACCGACGCATCGAACGCGCTGTAATCAAAACGTGGAGGACGATCCTTCGCCCCTCCTACATCTAGCGTTCAATCATCAAGCGACCGGCCTGCATTGCCGGTCGCTTTTTTCTTGACACTTCCGATCGCTGCTCTAAACAGCAGGGAATCAAAGAAGTCTACAAACGAGATTTAACCGCGATTATTTC
>JAUMAI010000003.1:0-10163 GCA_032116775.1 Pirellula sp.
ATAATTACGTCGCCGATTTTTTCGTGACGGGAGACCAAGTGGACTCCGTTGGCAGAGTCGTCGACTTTGCCGAACTGAAGACACGGTTCAAGGGATGGATCGATGCTCATTGGGATCATAGTTTTTTGATTTCCCAAGAAGACAGCAACGCCGAGCAAGCGTTACGAATGGTCCAGCCGATGCGCTACTTTGTTCTTCCGTATAATCCGACCGCAGAGAATATGGCTAGGTACTTGTTGGAAAATGTTGCCCCTGACGTGTTGCTCGGGACAGGTGCTCGAGCCACTGCAGTTCGTATCTGGGAAACTGAAGAGTCTTATGCCGAGGCTCATGTCGACACTCATAGCGATTCATTGATATCGAGTGCTTTCTCGGATATGTCAAGCCTTTAGTAAGACGGTCTCATTCGCTCTTTGCAGAGCGTTTTAAGTTGTTGCATCTCAAGGACCGAGAGAACAAGTCGTTAGGCAGTGCTTAGGGCTATGGTCGATCATAGCCCTAAGCTGTTTTGATGAGTGTATGCTGCGCCGATGGAATACGTACAGCTCTCGCGTGTGTTGTAAGCAGCCTTTCTAGTTGCTGGTTATCAGCGATGTAGCCTACACCTAAATCTTCAACGGCGTCTTGTGGCAAATCGCACTGCATGAAAATGCGATTGTTTTGAAGATATTCCGACAGCAGTGAGGCTGACAGAGTGTCCAAGGCGTGTTCTTTAGAAAGTTGCTTTTCGATAGAGGCGGCAGATTCCAAGCTCGTCAATCGTCTCAATGAATGGCTTGGTCGAATGGCTATTCGGCTGCGAATTACAATGGTTCCTTTATTTTTGACCGCTGCTTTCCCGCTGTGCAAAGCACGGGCAAAATTCGTCCACGTTTGTTCGTTGTAAGCACCATCAATTTCCATAATGGCGAGGTCCGCTGGTTTCGGTAACGAGATCTGGATTCTTTCCGAATAGCTTTCAGAGATATTGGCTTGAACCTTATTGGACATGCCCGCAACGATCGCCTGTATTTTTCCATCACCGGCGGGGACTACTTTAACGACGCACATAATGCCTAGCAGCCAAGCAGCCTCGGTGTCATCATGGATACGTTTTGACTGTTGTGACGCGGAGCCAAGATTGGTGAGCGAGCTACAACGTTTGATGACTTCCGCATCAGCGAATAGAGGGAATAGGCCACTGAATCCGAAATAATCAATGCTTTCTTCGGAGCGATACGTAGAAACCGGTAGGACGACATCCGCATCGAGCAATCGCCGGTTGACATAGATCGGCAAAGCTTCATCACTGGTGGCGGCCAAATAACCAAGTTCGGAAGCGTCATCCGGGGTATGGATGAAAGTGGCCAGCTTATCTTGGAATTCCTCAGACAATGATTGGCGGAAAGTGTCTCGAGTGCTTTCACTGCAAGGCGAAAGTATGACCGAGATATTTTCTAGTGTAACGTCGCAGCGTAGCAGATAGCGGACTGTGCCTTCCACAACGGCAGTCAGTTCAGGTATTGAAGACTCGATGGCAATTGTAACCCGGTCCCCGTCGACGATTGCATCTTTAAAGGGTGGGAAATCGAGGGGGTGGCTGAGAGCGGTGTTTAGGGCGCCAGCGATATCGACCAGCGGCTCGAGTCTAGTCGGCTCGGCTGTCGTAGGGCGACCATTTTCGTAGCAAATGGGTTGCATCTGGGATTTGAGATCCGTTTTCATCGTTTGGATTAGTGTCAGTTCGTTTAGGTGTAAGTGTTGGCTTGGAAATCGATAGCCTTATCTGTGGGCAGTCTTATCTGTGGACAACTCTGACCAGTAGGTTAATAAAACCTGTGGCGAATGACACCCGTCCTGGTCGTCGTTTCTGTTCGAATTTTAAGGCTGAATCACGGCGAACGGGGCCTATAGTGTCGGCTTTGGGGATGGGCTTGGATGTACCTGAGCCGAGGAGGACGCCTGAATCGTTTGCTGGGGCTTGTCCTCGTTAGCAGGTCGTTCGTTTCAAGATCGTAGCGATTATTCCTGATTTGACCATTACAAGGTCCGGGGGGCTACGACCCAACCAATTGGATTGGCCAAACTAAACGGACTACAAAAAAGATAACGTGTGGGAAATTCCTGCGGGTTGGTTAGGTTTTGGACATCAGAACGTCGAATGCAAGGAAAGCTTGTTGAGTTTTAATGCATGACCATGGTTCTCGTTTATTCCGACTTCCGCTTCGTCCAGCATAGAAGCTAAAACGCGGTTGGGTTGCGGTTGCAAACGATCGGAGATCGAGAACGGAGTGTCCTGCGTGTGCCAATGGAAAAAGTTTATTTTTTGGAGAGTATCTCATGCGTTTCGTTCTTCCTTTGATTGCAGCTTTCGCTCTTTCTTTGAGCGGTGTAAGTGCACAAGCCGGTTTGTTCGGCGGCTGCGGTTGGGGCTGTGCTCCAGTTTGTTGCGATGCAGCTCCAGTTTGCTGCGAACCAGCTCCAGTTGT
Source organism: Pirellula sp. (assembly GCA_032116775.1). Lineage (GTDB taxonomy): Bacteria > Planctomycetota > Planctomycetia > Pirellulales > Pirellulaceae > JAFLCP01. Next base: position 2,469 of record JAUMAI010000003.1, read on the forward strand.
TGAGTGCTGCGATCCATGTGCACCAAAGTGCCATGGTCGTTTGTTGCACAAGTTGTTCCACAAGCACAATGATTGTGGTTGCGATGCAGCTCCAGTTTGCTGCGAACCAGCTCCAGCACCAGCTCCTTGCTGCGAACCAGCTCCAGTGGATTGCTGCGATCCTTGCGCTCCTCGCCACAGCCACCTGAAGGCTATGTTGGCCAAGGTCAAGGCTCGTCATGCAGCTCGTCATGCTTGCTGCGAACCAGCTTGCGATGCTTGCGAGCCATCTTGCGGTGTTGAAGCTGCTGCTCCTTGCTGCGGTAACTAATTTTTCGAGCCGCTTTGCGGCTCACAAGATCCATAGGTTGGCTGGAGAAGTTGATGGCCTGAAAAAGACGTGAACGTAGCGATACAAGGCGGTGTCGCAGCCTCACCCAGGGAGGGCTTCCTGTCTTATCGATTCACTATTTTTTAGGACCCTCTAGTCTCAACCGTTCGATCCGAGGTGAAAAACCCGCTGGTTCTTAGGAATCAGCGGGTTTTTTCGTTTTGGGTGAGAAAATCGCCCCCCTTCCCCACCCGACTGCGGCTTGTAAGATTGGAGGTAAACCATTAGCCTCATTGGATGTCAGTCCGCAGCGGATTTTCTAATCGGGGCGATGCATGGTCCAACTATGCGGAACCGAACAGGGATTGAGGGCGGTGCGGCAACCGGCGAGGTCCAGGCTAACGTTCGCCTCGGCAAACGTTCCTTACGAGCCACGCCTGATTGGAGTTTCCGATGCTTGGTCCCCTTTACTAGAGTTACTCGAACAGAATCGAGAGTACGCTCGTTAGTATGGTATGGGCTGCGTTTTCCTGAACGACTTTATTGGCAGGTCTTATCGCTCATGGTCACTGTCGATCGAACGGCTCAATTACCGGATGACCAACGCATTGTCATGACCGGGATCGGCTTGACGTCACCCAATGGAAACGACTTGGAAGGTTATCGCCAATCGCTTTTGGATGGTAAAAGCGGGGTAACTGACTATGAGATTCGCTATCTCGGCAAGACGATGGCAGGGATCTGCAAATTCGAAACGACCAAATACCAGTCTAAAAAGGATTTGCGTCGCGGTACTCGTGCGGGAAGCGTTGGAATCTGGGCCGCGAATGAGGCAATTCGCCGCAGTGGGATTGACTGGCCAAATGTTGATCGTTCGAAGGTCGGTATCTATATCGGCGTTACCGAACATGGCAACGTCGAGACCGAGAACGAAATCTATCAGATCAAACAGTATGACTACGACACGCAGTTCTGGTCACATCACCACAACCCTCGGACGGTTGCCAATAACCCTGCTGGTGAAGTTGCTCTTAATCTAGGTGTAACCGGACCTCATTACACGATTGGAGCCGCCTGTGCTGCGGGCAATGCAGGGATCGTGCAGGGAGTTCAGATGCTAAGGCTGGGGGATTGCGATTTGGCAATTGCCGGTGGCGTGTCAGAGAGCATTCATACCTTCGGGATCTTTGCAAGTTTTCGCAGTCAGGGTGCTCTAGCGAATCATGAAGACCCCACGAAAGCTTCACGCCCTTTTGATCGTGATCGAAACGGTATCGTGGTTTCAGAAGGTGCGTGTCTCTACATACTCGAGCGATTGAGCGACGCGAAAAAACGAGGGGCTCACATCATCGCCGAGATCGTATCCTATGCGATCAACACGGACGCCACCGACTTTGTGCTTCCTAATCCCGAACGCCAAGCCCAGTGCGTAGAACTAGCCCTTAAAAGAGGCGGGTTAGATCCGGGTGATATCCAAATAGTTAGTACGCACGCCACGGGAACCTCCAGTGGTGACTCGCAAGAGAGCCAGGCTCTCCGGAAGGTTTTTGATAGTTGTCCAGGTGTTCACTTTAATAACACCAAGAGCTTCATTGGGCACGCGATGGGGGCGGCAGGCGCTTTGGAGTTAGCCGGCAATATCCCCTCGTTTAACGATGGCGTCTGTCATGCCACCATAAATGTTGACAATCTCGATCCTGATTGCGCTCTGGATGGATTGGTTATCAATCAGCCCAAAGAAATAGGGTCTGTGAGGTATATTCTCAATAATTCATTTGGGATGCTCGGAATCAACTCCGTTCTAATCGTTCGCAAATTCTCCTGAACCCGGGGTATTCTGCCTTGGCGCCGGATAGGCTAACATACGAGTCCTTGGAGAGGCGTGCCGATGGCACCCCCAAAGCCTAAGGGGCTGATCTGTTCACGTATTGGTTGCTTGGGCCCTTGATGTGCGGTTCGCTCTACGACACTCGATTTTGCATCCGCATGGAGCAAAAAACAGACGCAGAGTGTTGCAATTCACAGGTGGCTAGAAATAGTTCAAGCTTTTAAATTACAAGTTTTCAATTGAGTACGTTTTCAAGTTATAAGGATCGGTAGATGACGCCAGCTGAGATTCGTGATGAGATCCTTGACATTCTCAGCAAGGTCGCTCCAGATGAAGATCTGAGCGATCTCGAGGATGCAAAGAGTTTTCGCGAGCAACTAGAACTGGATAGTATGGATTTTTTGGATATCGTGCTTGAGTTAAAGCGTCGTCACCGGGTCATCATTCCTGAAGAGGATTATGGAAACCTCGCGAGCATGGCGAGCACGGTGAGTTATCTTGAACCGAAGATGCGCGACATTGTAAAAAGTTAGCGTGGGATAACGGTGGAAGAGTTCGACACGATTATCATCGGTGCAGGCATGTCCGGGTTGGCGGCTGGGATTCGGCTTGCCTACTTCGATCAACGAGTCTGTATCCTAGAGCGCCACTACACGATTGGTGGTTTGAACTCTTTCTATCGTCTCAATCATCGAGACTACGATGTCGGCTTGCATGCCGTGACGAATTTTGTTGGCAAAGGGGCCAAGCGTGGCCCCATCGCCAAATTACTGCGCCAGTTGCGATTCAGTTGGGATGATTTTCAGTTGCGCCCCCAACTGGGCTCGTCTGTGGTATTTCCCAGTGTCGAGTTAAATTTTAATAACGATATCAATCTTCTGAAGGCAGAGATCGCTACCAAGTTTCCTTCGCAGCGTGATCGCTTTGAAACATTGCTGCAGAAGCTTGTCGACTATGATGACCTCAATGAGGAAATCTTCTCGCTCTCGACACGCAAAATCCTCAATGAAATCTTCACAGAACCATTGTTGATCGAGATGTTGCTGTGCCCCTTAATGTGGTATGGCAATGCACGAGAAAATGACATGGATTTCGGCCAATTCTGCATCATGTTTCGCAGTATCTACTTGGAAGGGTTCGGTCGTCCTTTCAAAGGTGTTCGCTTAATACTCAAGCATTTGGTCCGAAAGTATCGGGCGCTCGGTGGGCAATTAAAATTGCGGAGCGGCGTCGCCAAAATAATCACTGATGGTGAACATGCCGTTGGTGTTGAACTGGATAATGGTACGCAACTAAAAGCAAAACGTATCTTGTCGAGCGCAGGAGTCGTTGAAACTTTGCGTTTGTGCGAGAACAGTTCACAAACAGAGGTTGCCAAAGCAGGTCAGTTGACCTTTATCGAATCGATCTCGGTGTTGGATCGACAACCGAAAGAGATAGGTTTTGATAAAACTATCGTGTTTTTCAATGACAGTGATCAGTTCCATTGGGCAAGACCGACCCAAGAACTTTGCGACACACGTACCGGAGTCATTTGTTCCCCGAATAACTATCTGTACGATGCCTCTGAGGGTGAATTGCAAGATGGCATCATCCGGCTAACGACCATCGCTGATTATGACCGCTGGAACAATTTAAGTGAGGATGCTTATCGGCGAGAGAAATTACGTTGGTATGACCTGTCCGTTGCCGCAGCGGTTCGATTTATGCCAGACTTTCGACGTAACGTTGTTGATACGGATGTCTTCACTCCCAAAACGATTCGGCGTTTTACGTTTCATGACAATGGGGCTGTATATGGAGCCCCTAAGAAACAGTTGGATGGCCGAACGCATTTGAAGAATCTATTTCTTTGCGGAACGGACCAAGGTTTTGTGGGAATTGTTGGGGCGATTGTCAGTGGTATTTCAATTGCCAACATGCATTGTCTTAAGACCGAGTTAGCGTAAGTAGATTCGGTGAAATCCACGAACTCTCAGGTCTATCTAGTTCTGGCCACGGTTTAGCCAAGCCACGGCACTCTCCTTATCGCTCAGTTCGCCATCTAGTTGCTTTTGTCGCAATTCGGCCAAGGTATCCTTGAATTTAGGACTTGGTTTCCAGCCGAGTTGTTGCAAATTATCACCAGTTAGCAGCGGTGGTGGGTTTAAGTTCTCGGCGGGAAGTTGGCATTGCTGTAGGCACCAAGCCGTTGAACCAGGACTGCACTCCCCTTCCCTTTCGTAAGCTGCTGCTAAGGACAGGGCGGAGAAACGGTATTTTGAAATTAGCAGAGGCTGTACAGTGCTCCAAGGTAGAGTGTTAGCCTTGGCTAAAGTTTTGGCATGAGTCATTGCGAAGAGGGTTCCCTCGATCTCCTCGCGCGACAGACGAAGGCGAAGAGATAGTTCGGCTGAAATCTCTTTCGATAGCTCATCATGCTTTTGCGGCGCGTGATTTGTAGCGAGCAAGGTTGCCAGCGCGCTCTCGAAAAGGGGTGGAGTGAGATTGTCGATTCGCTGCAGAGTATGTCCCCACAAGGACTCGGTCGAATGGGCCGCAACCTGGGGTAGGAAGACATTGAAAAGCTTGGCTTCTGCCAGCGTTGCGACTGCCCATTTTCGCTTGGGAAGCACCAGCATTTTTCTCAGCTCTGCGGCTATCCTTTCTGGGCTGACAAGGGCGATTTCGGCAGCATGTTGGCACATTGCCTTATAAGTATTCGGGTCAATCGCAAGATCGAATCGTGCAGCAAATCTAACTGCGCGCAGGACACGCAGTTTGTCCTCTTGGAAGCGGGAGTTAGGGTCGCCGATACAACGCAGTGTTTTATTGGCCAGATCCTGCTGACCACCCACGAAATCAAGGATACGATCCTGCAAAGGGTCGTAGAAAAGTCCGTTAATCGTGAAGTCACGGCGTTGCGCATCATGTTCGGCATCCGTAAATGTTACGTAGTCAGGATGGCGTCCGTCCGAGTATGTCGCGTCACTGCGAAATGTGGCGACTTCTACTCTTTGCTCGGGAAACTCTTTCTTGCCAAGTATGCAGACTACGCCGAATGCTTCGCCGATCATCAAAGTTCGTGAACCACCGAAGATGTCTCTGATTTTGTAAGGGCCAGCATCGGTTGCTACGTCGTAGTCAGAAGGGTTGATTCCGAGCAATTGATCGCGCACGCATCCGCCTGCGAAATAAGCCACATGTCCAGCCTCAGTGAGTTGGCGAGTGATCCAGACAGCAAAGTCACGTTGGCGTTCATGTTTCGCATTCATAAGGATACCTTTCGTCAACGTCACCTCTGGAGCATGCCAGCACATCACCCATATCGGTTATTCGAAATCGGCCGAATTACCGAAAAACTCGAGGTGTAACCTTCGCTCAGTTATCATCTCCCAGCTTATCGATTTTACTCGCACGATCCGCTGTGGTTGGTGGGCAAATCTAGAATCATCTGGTTGATTCGGATTCCTTAAGGCTCTATCGTCTACAGCGAAGAAGTCTTCGCTTCAGGGGGTTGGAGTGTCTCGTCAGATAAGATAGAAGTGCCTGCCAAGATCACAGAACGGTACGGGCATTTCAATGTCGTGTAAAGCAGAAGACCTAGTAAAGTAGAAATAGTGCTTGTATTTGCTAATTAGACCAAGGAATCAAGTATGGGTTCATCGACCCGCCCAAGCAATTCCATGCGACGTCGAGGGGCAGTCGGTATTGTTCTGGAGCCAGAGGGTTTGCTGGTCATTCGGCGCAGCGCTCTGGTGCGTGCACCTAATATGGTCTGCTTTCCTGGAGGTACCATTGAAATTGGTGAGTCACCAGCAGAGGCGGTGGTTCGAGAGTTGAAAGAAGAGTTGGGGCTGGCTGTCACGGTGAGTGAACATCTATGGAACAGCGTAACAGCCTGGGGAACTGAATTAGAGTGGTTTCTGGTGGATCGCGTCCCGGAATGTGATCTTATTCCCGATCCCCGCGAGGTAGCTGAAGTATTTTGGTCGCATCCCGATAAGTTATTGGTTCGCCAAGACCTGCTGGGCAGCGTGTACGATTTTTTTCGAGCGATCAGGAATCGCGAAATTCAACTGCGTTCATTGCAAGACGAGGGCAACTGGGGGCATTTGATTTCTTAAGAATGCGATATTTTTGGCCTTGGGATCTGTATATGGAGATTAAGTAGCTTCAAGCAGACTACACGTGAACGGTCCGGTGCAGTCGCAGCCGTTGAAACTTGCGACCATGAGCCTTTGGCATCGCCTTCATCAGCATGTAAATACAGAGCAATGCCTCATCGATTGTACGCAGAGAGTGCCATTAGTGCCTGCCGTGGTGTCAAAGCAACGCCTGTTCAATTCTTAGGGGTGACCATCGGTACGCTTGTCATCGGTTGCAGAATTCGAACGATAGACATGGACTTCATCGTTAATTCTTGGACTGCAGCTATTTCAGTATCGATTTCCTTGAGCAACCGTCGCAATTGAATGAGTGCCATTGTTCCGGCTGAGCCCTCCTTTTTGGCTTTACCGATTTCTTGTTGAACCTGGAATCTCAACGCTGAAAGATCACTAAAAAGTGAGGCAAATGCGTCGTGTTCCGCTTTAGCTTTTTCAAAGGCCTTTTGCTTAGCTTCTCCCTTAAGCTCGGAATATGGGTTGCCGGGAGGAGAGACTTTCTCGTCTTGCGTTCGGCCAACTTGAGATGCGAAGACGATTATCAATAAGGCGATCAGCTTAAGTTTCATGGCTCTGGCCCGTTAGTTGATTGAATTGTGCCAGCGGATTGTAGCATACCCGCGCCGGGGTATTCCATGGGAATGTGGCAAAGCGGTCGCCGGCAGTTTAGGTAGCGATTGGTTCTACAACGCAGATTTTATGCGATCTATTTTTTGTCAGACTAGTCGTGGCAAGGCTTTATTCGTGATTGGTATTAATTATGGGTGAGCATGGGTAGCTCGGTAATGGCAAGAGGAAAGCGTGTCCTGCAGAACAGTTTCGCTCGTCTAGGCGAATCGCTGCTATCGGCATGCTGTAAGGAAGTGCACTAGAGTAGCTTTAGGGTGTGATCTTTTTCATCTGTTTGAGCTGCCGATTTTGCAGTCTTCGAGTCCGTATTGGTCTCAACGTAAACTTGAGCAGTCGTTAAACTAGTGGTTATGAACACACATACTCATTCCCATGCTGATACCATCGCGCTATTTCATTTTACCGGAGATGATCGTCCCGGTCTGACTGCCTCCCTAACGTCATTGTTAGCAACCTACGGTTGTATGATCATTGATGTGAATCAAACAGTCATTCATCAGTCACTGCTGCTCGGACTTCTGGTACGTATTCCTGCTGAGCACTCACTGCAGGAAGTTGTTCAAAAGCTTCACACTTTGGGGCACGATTTAGGTCTGAAAGTGAAGTATCAGGTCGTTTCCTCAGAGGACTACGATGAATGGGTAAGCTGCCAAGGAAAGTCTCGGTTTATTTTAACTTTGTTATCCCGAGCTATTACGGCTGAGCAGTTCCACGCGGTGAGCCAAATGTTGGCGGAGCAAGGTTTAAATATTGACGTTATCACGAGACTTTCTGGTCGCCCA
>JAUMAI010000004.1:0-4537 GCA_032116775.1 Pirellula sp.
GACCTAATCGTCGCTGTTGAGTTGGCGGTAGCTCACCGTTGTCTTGTAGTTTAGCTAATGCGGCTGTCTCCTCAAGCAAGTCCAGTTGCATGCTTCTTAGTAGTTTTAAGCTCGCTAGAGGAGCACGAGATGGAGGTTGAGCCTCATCTGTTGGTTCTTCTTGGTTTTGGTTTTGTTCCTGATTTTCACCGTCATCGCCGGCCGCTTCAGCCATGGCATTCTGCAATTGCTGAAGCTTTTTCAAGGCACTGGTAACCCCCGGAATTGCTGTTTCCGCATATTGTTGACGTTCAAATCCCGCCACTGCTTGATCCATATCCGCGAGAATCGCATCGGTCGCAAGACGGAAGGCGGGAAGTTTGGAGAACTCGCCCGTGGAACGAGCGAGTAACTGTCGGACAGCAAGTTGTCTGGCCGCATATTGTCGCGATTGCTGGTCGACTTGCGATTGTGTCTCATCGGATAATGGTGTACCGCTGGCCAACTGAGATTTGAGGGTGTCGTCCATATCCTGCCAACTTCGAGTAGCGTCGCCAGCTAGAGCATCTTCCTCCTGAACTAAGCGGTCAATCAGCGGCCTTAATTGCTGCAGGCGATCGGCAATACTTTCTTGTTGTAGCTGTAGGGTCATTTCCTCTAAGCGTTCGGCGGCTTCATCAAGACGGTCAGCCGCATTCCTGGAGGATGTGGTAGCCTCATTCGGCTGATTACCAGCAAGCGACTTCTCCGTCGCGATCTGCTCTTTAATGGCCTCTTCTAATTCGGTTCGCGAGTTTTGGCCCACCAAGGACTGGAGTTGTTCTGCTAACTTTTCTGTCTCTTGCCTGACTGTACGTTGTTGTTCCTGTTGCGAATTCGTAGCATTTTCGGAGGTGTTGCTACTCGCAGAAATATCATTGGCCAGCGCCTGCTGTTGACCCGATAACTGCTCGGCCAGGTTTTGGGCTGACTCGATAGCTTGTTCCAGTTGACCTAATGTTGTTTGCCCCGCTTGCTCGGTTTGGTCGAGTGCATTCCCCAACGAATCGATAGCTGTTTGTTGTCTTTCTAAAGCAGATTCAAAGTTATTCTGCGCGACTGCTTCCTTGGCTTCTCTCATATTTGACGATATGCCCGCTTGGCTAAGGTTGTCAGCTAATTCAGCTGTGCTGTCGGCTAATTGCGGAGCATCGCTTTGCAGCTCGGCAGAATTGTTTTGCAGATTCGTCTGTATGCGTTCAACTTCTCTTGCCAATTCCCCCTGTGCGACTTCGATTCGAGTTTTCTCACTTTGTAGATCATCTGCTGATGGTGACAGCATGGTAGCTCGTTGTAGGAGTTCGGTTCGTTCACGCAAATCACGCTGTTTTCTGACAATGTTTCGCAGATCATCTTGAGATTGCCGTAATCCCTCGGAACGCGAGAGCGAGTCAAGCATATTCTGTAAGCGTCCTTCGATCGCTGCTTGAGTGTCTCCTGTTTTCATTAGTTGCTGGGACAAACCAGTAGCGTCATCTTTCGATAACTCCTGGTTGTCCGCAAGCGAATTAGCGGTTTGTGTGGCTTCTGCGATCGACTGTTGAGCAAGCTGCAGTTGTTGTTCATCTAGGTTCTGTAATTCCTCGATCAATCGGGCATTTTCGCGAGCCAAGTCGCTATCGAGCAAATCATTGGCAGATAATTGTTCGGCGATAGCCTCCAGTCCCTCTTTTACCGACGAATCATTCTGCGTTAGGAGGTTGCGCAGATTTCTTTGGTTACGCGCAGCTCCCTGTAAGGCATCGCGGTCTTCTTGTTGGATTGTCCCATTCTGATTCAGGACCTCCAGCGTGCTAACAATTGGCAAGCGAGCATCGCGTTGCTGTTGTAAAGCTTGTTCGATTTTGGTGCGGATATCGGCTTGATCCGCCGCAAGCTCAGTCAGCGTCTGTTCGGGGGAAGCAAAGCGTAATGTTACCTTTCGGCTCTCCGTTTTCTGATTGGCTGAGTCTACAGCTTCCAGCCACAGTGTTAGAGAGTTTGCTGTGCCGATTTGACTCTCATCGGGCAGACGCCAAGTTGAGTCGATCGCTTGTTGAAGCGATGACTGAGACTGTAGTTCTGCAGTGGCCTGCTCATCGAGCGCCCAGATTCTTTCGCTGCTAGGGGACGACTCTGTTGGTGTGATGGAGCTGTCATTGAGGAGCCATTTGAGGCTGATTTCTTTCAGTCCCAAGTCATCTGTCGCGGAGGCTTGCAGTCTCAGTTCAGTGCCTGCCACTACCAGTTGTTCATCGATGGGTTTGAGCAGATCTACGATCGGTGCACGATCAGCGATGGTTTGGAATGTCCATTTTGGACTACGAATCTCTAGACCTTCTTTCGTTCGCCATCGAATGACCAACTCAGAGGGCTCGGTAACGGTGAAGCCAGCAAGGTCGGATGCTGATGTTACAAACGCGACCGCTGAGCGTTGCTCACCTATTTGAAAGCTTGTGCCGTTCTGGCTAATTTCAATCGAAGGGATCGATGCTGACTTATCCGGTGTTTCTTGGGAATCACGATGGGTCGAATCGGTATCTGTGGCAGTGGTAGTCCAGCGATCGATCGCTGCTTCTGCTACCGAACTGGTCCATTGGCCTGAAAGGAGAATGCGGCTGCCGGTCAACACTCGTACCGACTGACCAGTGACTTCGGAAATGCTCTGCCCGCTGTAAGCAGGTGGTTCTATCCGAATCGAAAAGTTTTTTAATTGGGGGACATTGGCGACGATTATTTCCTGCCAAGGCATCGAAGTATCGTCTCCCCCAGTGGCACGCAGGAGTAACTTATTAATGCCTTGCGATTGATCGAGGCTCTTGCCTGGAAGCACGAGCGAAGCACGTTCTGCTGCCATGTTCATATCTAGTTTTTCGATCGCCATCTCAGGTGGCTCTGCACCGGAGTCAGTCAATCGACGAATCCATAATTGGATATTAACCGGCAAGCGATTGTTAGCATCGACAACTTCTATGTTTAGATCTTCGCCCGATGGGATCACCTTCGGTAGATTTGCAAACTGCAAGTTATGTTGCTTAGGCCATTGGATATCACGCCATGGCGATAATAAACGTGCCGTGGCAAGTTGAGCCAAGTGCGGTTGCCAAGAAGTTAGGATCCCTCCCAGCAGAAGCAATGTGAGTAATATCGCGAATCTTACGAGTGACTGACGGCGATCCAGGCATTTATCTAGATCTTGTTGCTCACGCAGCAGTCGCTCCGCAATTTGCATTGATTCATGGCGTAGTGTGGGTGAGTCGCCCGCAAGCTGACTCGGTCTAGTGGAAGCGGATTCAGCAGCGGACGGTGATTCGAGCGAAAGTGAATCTTGAGCGAATGCGATTGCGGATGCGATGCGATAGCGTGTCGCCGGAAAGGTACGTTCGATTTGCAGGCTGAGGCGTTCTCTTTTGGCCGACGGATTATCGGCTGTAAATTTCCAGGCTCGGCTTAGCCACCAATAACCCGAGAGTGCAACCAGGGCAAACCAAAAACCGAAGCACAGCCAGCGCATGCCTGGATCTTGCCAGCGAAGCATCGCATCCAAGGTGGCCAAGACAATAAATCCAATACCCGCCATGGCTAACCATGATGAGATTGCGTGTAGCCAAGCGAGGTGTTGGGACTTGAAAACCAGTCGATCGATCAAAGCGATGAGCGAACGCTCGCATTGCGAGGCCAAAGCGCGGTCGGACGTAGCGGGTCGCGTCTGGCTCCCGGAGTTGGCTGCGTCTTTTAGCTTCGAAATGTCTGTGGGATTCAAACCAGAGGTTCCTGTCCAAAGCTCAATCGATCATTCTGACCGTTTAAATATACCAAAGTTCACTCCCCTGCCCCAGCCGAATCTAGGCTTTAGGTTCATTCTCGGCGTCGTCGATTCCCTGCATTAAGTTTAGAGCCAGTAGATTACTTAGGCACTTTGCCAACTCGGTTTCCTGAACTGGTTCTAGCCCAAGATAATCAAGGTGGCCCCTAGAAGCATAAACATTGACACGATCAAGCGTTGCCATCCCGCCGTCTCGCCAAAAAAACGGCAACCGAAATATACATTTACGACACTCCCCAGCTGAAATAGAGCTAACGCATAGCTGACAGGCATCACTTGAAAGAGCCAGATCGAAAGTCCCTGTAAGCCACAGAAAAAGAATCCTAAGCCTAATAGTGGCAATGACCAGTTTGATGGATGAAAGATTTGGCCGAGTGATGAGCGTCCGTAGGTGAGGCCTATCCACAACAGAGCCAGCAGCGTACAGCACCAAGACCATACGGCAAACGTTGGCCAAGGTCCTGCAATTTGTACTGCAGGTTTGATGCAGATAGCAGCTGCCGAAGTAAAGAACAAAGCCCCAAATCGCCAGCGAGCAGCGGGTGACCAAAGCCAAGCAAGTTTGGCTCGAGTTGACTTACCTTCTGAGGTCGCGGCCAAAGCCCATGTGCCTGCAGCTAGGATAGCTATTCCGAATAGACCTGACAGTGATGGCATCTCCTTCAAAATGATGATTCCCAAAAGCATGCCCACCACAGGCTTGAGGCTATTGAG
>JAUMAI010000005.1:0-920 GCA_032116775.1 Pirellula sp.
TATTCACTCGCCTCTTTCCATCGAAAGCTGGCCATTTTGACGAAACGCGACTTGTACTTGCTGTCATGAACGCAATTGGCGAAAGAAAAGCGGCCACTTTGATTCGTTCCCAAGCGCCAATCGCTTGTGTCACCAACAGAGAGATGTTGTATTCAATCCAGTGTTCGGTAGATGTCTGGGAAGAAAGGTACTTGGGAAGATGATGTTTCCTCAGGGGTTCTCCAGGACCGCTAACTCGCTCCGGTTTGACACGCCGGAGCGAGTTGGGCTTTCGGCCAAACTGCATCAGGACGGTTCGTCATGGGGCACGAATGGCGACCTATTTCAGGCCGCCGTCGGGCCGAACCAGTGTCGGAGCATTGGTTTCAGTAAAGATAGACCCTTCAATCGCGCTAGCCAGCATAGAACTCCATTTTATCTGGTTACATGTGTTATACTGTTCTCCAACATGGCTCATTTAACGAGATTGCCCGCAACCCCTCGTCAAGGCGTCGAACCGTTGCACTAAGTCGCCGCTCGCGAGTATCCTGATAGTGAGGTCCTAGACCAACCCCATTCAATTTCAATCGCTGGCTTTGCAAAGCGCAAAGAACGCGCTGTATGCTAAGGTTTGACACATGAAGCTCGACGTTGCCCGAATCCATCAAGCATTCTCGCCTGCTCGTGAAATAGAGGATCCCACACATTTCGTTGGACGATCATCCGAAATTACGAAAGGAGTGGAAGCACTCTGTAATCCGGGCGGTTTTGTGTCGGTCTTTGGGCTACGTGGAGTCGGAAAGTCATCAATTGCACGACAGCTGGCGAAAATAGCCAGAGGTGATAAAACTCTCACGAATGCCTTCGACATCGAAAGGCTTATTCCTGCACGGGGGTTTGACTTCGCCGTTCACTATTTCCAGTGCGACAAGTTTATTACC
>JAUMAI010000005.1:930-11193 GCA_032116775.1 Pirellula sp.
CTTAAACGGATGCTTTTTGGTGACGACGACAATCCATCCCTCTTTTCGCTGACGAAAGATGGCGAGCGACGTCTCACCGAGTTCAAACGTACTCTTGAGGCGAAAGGTAGCCTCGGTTTATTTGGAACAGAGGTGGGCGCAACTGGTGCAGAGGAAAAGACGTACAGACCGCTCATCTCAGATGACGAGGTCCAGCAATTTCGCCAACTACTAGGGACCATTCGAAAAGACAATCAAAAGAAGTCGGGCCTTCTAATTCTCATTGATGAATTTGACACCATTGCAGACAAGTCGGGTTTCGCATCCATTGTCAAGACATGTTCGTCTGAATTCGTGAAGTTCGGAGTAATTGGCATCGCCGGAAGTGTTTCTGAACTCGTGAGCGATCATGAATCGATAAGCCGACAAATAGACATAATCCCTGTGCCTCGAATGCTTGAACAGGAATGTCAGCAGATCCTCAGGAAGGCTGAGTGGTTGGTGGGCGGCAAAATTATCTTTCAAGAGAACGCCGTTACCGCGATCGCCCAACGAGCAGAAGGCTTCCCCTACTTTGTTCATCTGCTAGGTAAGGAGGCCATGCTGCTAGCATTTAAGCGAAGCAGTTCGCAAGTGACTCAAGATGATATTGACGTCCTATTTGAAACGATCTCCGAGGGGCGACTTAGCACAATCTATGAAGATGTCTATCATCGCGCCGTAAAGAGTTCAGCGCAGCGCGAACTGCTGCTGAAGCTATTTTCTGAGCAACCAGCCGATGAGATAAATACCGAGGCAGTGTATGCTGCCGCAAAAGGATTTGACATTACGAACCCCTCACAACTCATGAGAGAACTTACGGCAACTTCCGGTTCGTCGCCGATTTTGACAAAGGTGAGAGACAGATATTATCGATTTACTGACCCCGTGTTCAAAGTTTACGCCCGCTTAAGGCAATGGAAGATTTCGAAGGGTTACTAAGAGTACCGTGACCCGATGGTCCATTTGAATTGGGGGCTTGCGAATGCGAACGGTTGGCGACAAATAGCGTATCAACGGCATTGCTGCGAGCGGTAGGGGTACGTAAGGGGTTGGGCTTTTCCAGGGATTTCGATTACAATCCTCGGGCGCGGGCGCGAGAGACGCCGAAAGCTGTACATCGTCGGGTACGATCACGGCTGTCAGGAACGAACCGAGCCCTACCTTCGAGCAGCATCAGGCCACGACCTTGTACAGATAACGCTGGAACCCAGAAAACACACTGCCGATATCCTCTGGTCGCCCGAGGTCGGTAATTGCATCGGCGATGGAATTGTTGTACCGCAGACGCAGCAGCGGCGTTAGCTTCTCTTGATCCAGTTCCCGTACACCTTCGCTTACATAGTGAGCGAGCACGAAGTCCAGGAAGGCTTGCTGCTTGGCGTTAAAGTGATTGTCGATTTCGACCTTGGCAATCTCGGCGCGGTCCGCACGAGTGAGCGCAGGCAGCGCGTAGGCAACATACGCCAGCACGTCAAACAGGTCGCTTTTTTCAGCGTCGATGATTCGCTGCATTTCAGCCATTTGGTCTGCACCAAAACCTTTTTCTGCGAGTCCTTCGAGCAGCTTGGCGCGGGTGTCTGGCGCACTCCATAAGGCTCGTAGCTCGCCTTCGTCCTTAAAGAAGGCGGGTAACTCGCCGAACAATAGCTGCATGAACTGCTGTGCCGACATGGGCGTGCCATCGGGATGCCAGAAGCTGGTCACCATCATGTGCTGAATCGTTCGCGCCTTGCCGTCAGCGAGTTTCACTTTGGCTTTCTGCTTCTTCTTGCATTGGCAAGGGGTCATGCCGCAAACGCGACATGGTCTCTTTTCACATACACATGGGTTTTGACCGCAAACTGAACAAGTCTGTGGCGGAGGCGTGACGCATTCACAGGGTTGCTTGCCGCACTTCGAGCATGGTTCTTCTGCCTGTGGTTCGCCGTCCCATTCAGGGTCACTGAAATGGTGATGTGCCTTCACGAAGTCGTAGATCGTGAAGTAATCCTTACCTTCGTAAAGCCGAGTACCGCGTCCGATGATTTGCTTGAACTCGATCATCGAGTTGATTGGTCGCATCAGCACGATGTTACGCACGTTGCGAGCATCTACTCCCGTCGATAGCTTTTGTGAACTGGTGAGAATTGTCGGGATCGTCTTTTCGTTGTCCTGAAAGGCTCGGAGGGCTTGTTCGCCAAGCTCACCGTCATCGGCGGTAACTCGCACGCAATAGTTCGGGTCTTTGCTCTTTTTGATCTGGTTGATTAGGTCGCGGACAACCAGGGCGTGAAGCTGTGTGGCGCAGAAAACGAGCGTCTTTTCCTTCTGGTCAATCTGCTCCATGAACAGCTTAACGCGATGGGCTTCGCGTTCTTTGATTTCGATAATTTTGTTGAAGTCCGCTTCGTCGTACCGCTTGCCCGCTTCAATCTCGCCTTCGATTAGTTTGTCATCGGACGTGAAAACGTACTCATCCAACGTGGTCGAGATCTGCTTGACCTTGAACGGCGTAAGAAACCCGTCGTTGATACCGTCCTTGAGCGAGTAGATGTAAACGGGGTCGCCGAAGTAAACGTAGGTGTCGATGTTGTCCTTGCGCTTGGGCGTGGCTGTTAAACCAAGCTGGACTGCGGGAGCAAAGTATTCAAGGATACCGCGCCAAGTGCTCTCATCGTTTGCGCCGCCGCGATGACATTCGTCGATAACGATGAAGTCGAAGAAGTCTGGCGGATATTCACCAAAGTAAGGCGAGGGCTCTCCGTCCTTGGGTGGTCCGCACATAAACGTCTGGAAGATCGTAAAAAACAAGCTCCCGTTCTTCGGTACCTTGCCTTTCTTCTTGATGTCACCAGGGTCAATGCGCACCATCGCATCTTCGGGGAACGCCGAGAAAGCGTTGTAGGCTTGGTTCGCAAGGTTATTGCGATCAGCTAGAAACAGAATGCGTGGACGTCGTGATGGTTCACGGCTTAAGTTCCAGCGGCTTTGGAACATTTTCCAGGCGATTTGAAAAGCGATAAACGTCTTCCCAGTACCCGTAGCCAGCGTCAGTAAAATTCGTTGATTGCCCGCCGAGATTGCTTCCAATACTCTCTCGATAGCAATGTCCTGATAGTAGCGCCCTTGAAAGTATCCGCCTTTGTCCTCAAAGGGCACGGCTGCAAAACGGTTACGCCAAGCATTCTGCTTTGCAAACGTAAGGTTCCAGAGTTCATCAGGAGTGGGGTAAGCGGTACGCTCACCTTCAGTTCCCTCCTCCATGTCCACGCCATAGATGCCTTGACCATTGGTGGCGTAGGTGAAGCGTATTTTTAGCTTCTCTGCGTAGTTCTTGGCTTGTGCTACACCCAGCGTCAATGGCTCGTCCCAGGCTTTGGCTTCAACAACTGCTAGCTTTGTGTTGCGATAGATCAGTACATAGTCAGCCGTCAGCGACTTGCCACGCCGTCCAAATCCTTCGAGCCGTCCTTGTGTGATGGCATACTCACGGCGTATGCGGCTACCTTCGACAACGCCCCAGCCTGCGACTGCAAGCGCAGGGTCAATGTATTCGGCTCTGGTTTCGGTTTCGTTCATTGTGGTGACTCAATTGGTTTCGTTGCTCTGTATCACGCCGTCGTAGCGATGCCGATCGATTTCCAGTTTTGACTCCCATATACCGACCGCCGCCGGATCGCTCATCAGCCTCTTGGGATGGTTTCGGAAGTTTCCAACTGGAATCACATATTCGTGGTCCCATGAATCGCCTTTGGCCGACAAAACCACCGACTTGTCTCCGAGTCGAAAGGTCAATACGCCTTTACTGAAACTGACCCGCACGTTGTCCTCATCTTGGAGTGACTCAACTTGGTCTGCCATCTCGTTCAAGGCGAGTCTCAACCATTTTCGGTCCACACTGCAATGAGGACGAGCGCGATAGCGTTCCATTTCGAGTTCGTACAACCGTTGTTCACGTTCCCAGGGTAGAGTGTGTCTGCTGTTTCTCCCCATTTCCAACCAAGCAGCTTGATTCGCGGGAATGAACTTGCCCTGGGCGTCGAATTGATCTAACTGCCAGGCAATCCAAGCTGCGCATTGTTCCTTTGATTCAATTTCTGTTGGCATTTCAAATTGAACGTGCCCCAAACTGCGGCTTGTACTCATCACGCCCGACATGAGCACTACGTCGGCAAACCTCAGGTTTAGGCATGACAATGCCGATAACTTGAAGTTGCCGAAGTGATAGCTCAGCCCAGGTGCTGCATCGTCCATCACCTCGTCGTCGATGTCAAAGCCAAGTTCTCGCAGTATGTTCCATGTCGTCGGCATTTCTGATTCTCTCAAGCTCTCCACTGAATGATTGGGCGTTGCAAACGCAACATGGCCCCGCCGCTATTCTTCTTCCTCTGCTACTCTTGATCGCCGATCCACCAAGTGTTGTTTCCTAAACCACTCAACGGCGCAGCCAAGCGATGTTGTGCCGTCCATAAGCCGAATCTCAAGCTCGTAGTTTGCGGACTCATCGTCGCAAATGCCGAACTCGTCGAAAACGTCTAGCACGTACTCAATAATGCTTCGAGGAAAGTCCTCCATCGCGTCGTATTCGTAAACACCGCAATCGCCAAGGCATTCACCGTCTTCGTCAACGACTTCGAGTATCCGCCACCACGCACCGTCGCAGCGATCGCTCTTCTCGCATTTAACACGGACGTTCAGCTTTACTGTTGGATCGTTCGACATACTGATTCTCGAAGCATATTGCACTCTTGTTACAGTTGACCGCTGAAGGCTTGGTGCAGCAGCGACTTCTTCAACTCGTCGAGCGCGGCGAGTTTCCGCTGGTAGATGGATTCGAGGTGTTCCGTTCCTTCGCGAATTGAATCCATCGTCGCGACTATCTGTTTTTGTACTGCAAGTGTCGGCAACGGAATTTCCATGTCTTTAATCATGCCGAGCTTTAAGAACTTCGTACCAGCGCCAACCGACTGCGATTTGAACTTCGCCAAGCTCTTCAGCATTTGGAAGTAGAGAAACCGATACAGCACTCGCCTCTTCTCGTTCACGGTGATCACGTAGGTTCGTTGGTATGCGTTGAACTTCCCTTTGTAGTGTTTCACGTTGAAATCACCGACGGCGTTGTTGCCTGCCAGCAAGATTGCCTCGCAATCGAAAGCATAATTGTCGATTGCGTAAATCTCGCGTGAGCAAGTGAAAAACGGATACTCGCCGCCTTCTACTGCTGCATTTGCATCTAGCTTGCCGGTTTTGATGTTCACCAACTCACCTATCGGCACTTTCTCGGCATCGATTGCGTTGAGGTGGCTTTCAAACAGAGCACGAACGTTTTGGAGGTTCTTTTCGGCGTTGGCTTTGGCGGTGGTGATGCCCTCAAACGCTTCGTCCAGCAGGCCCACTATCCGCTGCTGTTCGGAAAGTGGCGGTACTGGGATAGTGAAATCTTTTATTTGCTCCGTGCTCAAATTTGGCTGAGCTGCGCCAGCAGAAATGCTGAGGTTCTTCTCAACATTCATGGACAAGAAATGATAAAGGAATCGTTTGTTGAGATTCGCGCCAGGTTCAAACTTACCGACCCGTTGATTCAAATAGAAAACAGTATCTTCGGTATTGAATCCAATCTTCCCCGTGGTTGCCCCTGACATCGCAATGAGCAGGTCATCTTTGACGATACGATACCTATCAAGGTTTTCGGTATAGTCCTTAGGGTCAAAGAACACGAGTTTGTTGTGCTTATTGATGCAGCCATCCTGAATGTTTGAGATTCGGATGATGGGGACGCCTGTTGGTTTGAAAGTGCTGCTCTTGAATGCGAATCCATTTTGGAAGCCACAAACATCTTCGAGCCTTGTATTAAGCCACCCCTTCTTCATAGCAGCGCCTTGATGTTAGCCAGCACTTCGGCGCTCTCGGCGTCCAGCGCGGCAATTTCATCGATGATTTCTGCTGGGCTGCGGTGGGCGATTTCCTCGCCGCCGTTGGGGTTCTTCACGGAGAGGTCGAAGGTTGTCTGATTGATGTCTTTGACATTTACACTCCACGACTTGGGCGAGTCGGCAAAGGTTTCTTGCAACTCAACAAACTCGGCTAGGTCGGCATCGTTCAGCGGGTTGGTCTTGCCCATGTTGCGACCAGGGTCGAGCTGATAGAACCAAACTCTTTGGGTGGGAGCGCCTTTCTCGAAGACGAGCACTACAGTCTTCACGCCAGCGCCCTGGAACGTGCCGCTTGGACAGTCGAGCACCGTGTGTAAGTTGCAGCTTTCCAACAGCAGTTTTCTCAGGCTAACCGAGGCGTTGTCGGTGTTGGAGAGAAACGTGTTCTTGATGACGATGCCAGCCCGTCCTCCAGCTTTCAGAACCTTGATAAACCTCTGCAAAAACAAGTATGCAGTCTCGCCCGTGCGGATAGGGAAGTTTTGCTGGACTTCTTTGCGCTCCTTGCCGCCGAAAGGTGGATTCGCTAGCACCACGTCGCAGCGTTCCTTGTCTTGGATATCAGCCAGGTTTTCAGAGAGGCTATTGGCGTGGATGAGGTTCGGGGCTTCGATACCATGCAGGATCAAATTCATGATCGCAATAACGTAGGCAAGCGACTTCTTCTCTTGACCGTAAAAGGTTTTTTCCTGGAGCGTTTTCAGGTCCTTTGTGGTCAGTCCTTTTTTGTTCTTCATGTAGTCGAACGACTCGCACAAGAAGCCCGCCGAGCCGCAAGCATCGTCGCGGACGCGCTCACCGATTTTCGGTTTGACCACTTGGATCATCGCGCGAATAAGCGGTCGGGGTGTGTAATACTCGCCGCCATTGCGCCCTGCGTTGCCCATGTTCTTGATTTTGGCTTCGTACAGATGCGAAAGCTCATGCTTCTCGGTCTGCGAACGGAACCGCAGCTCGTCTATGTGGTCTATGATTTCCCGCAGGTTGTAGCCCGACTGAATCTTATTCTTGATTTCACCGAAGATTTCACCGATCTTGTATTCGATGGTGTTCGGTCCAGTCGCCTTTTGCTTGAAGCCGTGCAGGTACGGAATGAGCTTGCCGTTGACGAAGTCCCGCAGATCGTCACCCGTCTGCGCCTTGTTGTGGTCTAACTTGCCGTCCTTGCCCTTCGGCGCAGCCCAAACATCCCAGCGATATTGCTTTTGGAGGATGTAGTCGTATTTCTTGCCGTCCAGCGCAGCTTCGTCGGCTTTGTCCTGTTCCAACCCGTCCAGGTATTTCAGGAACAGCAGCCATGAGGTCTGTTCGATGTAGTCCAGTTCGGTCGTGCAACCAGCTTCTTTCCAGAGCACATCATCAATGTTCTTGAACGCCTGTTCAAACATCCATCATCCATTTCTAGGTTTTTAGGTGCCTAGCAAAAGCCCAACGCGCATGTAGCAGCGTTCGGAGCATCGGTAGGGGTATACAAACAAAGAGTCCCAAAGCACGTTGAGAAGGGCTGTCGTGCGTCCTAAACCGCTTTGGGAGGTAAGGACACACGGCAACGCTAGGAGCGACCTAGCTACCCTTTTCATCAAGGATTCGCCTCAAGCGGCTATTGTAACCGCTTTTTGGTACTGCGCAATCTGCGAAAGAGGGAACTGTAAGCGTACCAGTACGCGAAAGCGGCAAGGCCGCCAACGCCTGCCATACGAGCAATGATATTGAGAATTGACCCTGGCGGGCCGAAACCATCGTAACCCCAACCTTTGAGGCGGTTCCATTCGGGATTCGCACGAACGTATTGGACCCTAGCACTCGGATAATCCCCAGCAGCATCCGAAGGTCCGATGAGGTCGTAGGTTTCAGATGAATTTGCGTGGTTCACACCAGCAAACACGCCTCCATCTTCCGTGCGAAATGTGTAGTTGATCAGGTCTACTGTCCAGGCCCTTTCGCCGTTGTCGCGTTCAACCGTTTCCACTGTCACGATGGATGCTTTCGTTTCCTTTCCATAGAGCGATATCTGCAACTCGACGTACAACGGAGCAAGCCAGTACCATATGGCGATCGTGGCAGCGCTGGCGAGGGCAATCAGTTTTATCGCTTCCATGCGGGCATCGTTTAGTTCTGGGTCGGATGTAGGCTGCCGATCTTGCCAGAGCCATCCGAGCAGGAACCAAGTGCCGAGCGGTATCAAAATCAAATAGCCGATGCGTATTGCAAACCACCAGGGCCATGAGTGATCGAGCGGTCCCCAGATGAGCAAGACAACCGCAACAAGTCCCACGATGTATTTACGAACCTCCATCTGCCTTATCTTCCACTAGTCGAAAATTCGGATGCCAATGTTCGCACGTTGAACATTGATTCATCCGATTCTATCAGACTGTCACTGTGTCATGAGCAGCATGGCTAGACCCTAGTTGCAGTCTAGCTTTGATAAAAGCATCGCGATAAAATTCGTTGTCGCGGCTAGGCTGATCCCCGAAAACCAGAACCTGATCTGGCTGCCGCATTTTCTGATTTTCAGGGTCACTAACAGGTGGTGGCTTCCCATGCGGGCTTCGCAGTCTGTTTCTATCGGTCCTGTCATTGAGCAGGCGATCAACGCTATCAACGATACTTTCGAACGGGAGCGGCAATCTCGCGAGATTGCGGTGGAGTTTGAAGCGGAATTCAATCGTCGGATGGAAATGCCCGAAGGCACTGCCCCTAAGACTGAGCTGGAGCGGTACAGCGTCAAGCAATACGAGCAAGATGTTCGCTTCCCTTGCTACAAACAAGTCAAACAAGGTGAGCAAGGTGAGCTGGTCGAACAAGCACCCACGTTCGGTCCATTAATTGAGAACTTCTATCCATGGAGTTATCACGCAACATTAGCGGCTGATTCACTTGCTGGATGCCGTTGGACGACTGAGGCTGAAGCAATCAAGGATGAGTTGCGCAAGTTGCCCAAGCATCCGATAGATTGGACGCAACCTGGGGTATTCGACGAACTTAGAGAAGAGATTCAAGAAGTTGGTAATCGTGTTCGCGATATCCTGATGAGTTGCGTTGCAGAGATGGAGTCCCAAGCATCCAAGAGCGAAGAAGGCGTTGAATTGCCGTTTGGCTATGTCCCGAATGTTCTGCCCAAAGTCGTAGAGTGGGCTAAAGACATAGGTGAATACAGACGGCTTGAATGCAAAGATCCGCTTTCTAAAGATGATAAAGCGTTTATGCGAACGGTTAAACAACGGTTCAACGACAATCCCGTACAGCAAGCAGCGGCGGTAGAGCATTGGGAGTGCCACCTGTCCAAGCAGTCAGATTCTTCTGCGCAGTGAGTGCTTTGGCTAACTCTCCCGTTCGCTTACGTGCGTCGTCCGCATATTTTTGACAGATATTTCTGCGCGTACAATTCGCCAATCTACCACTTCTAAGATTTCCCTGTCGCGAGCAATTCTGCTGGCGATGCAACCAGCGGTTGCTAGTGACAATTGCACTAGGGGATTCCGATGAAAAAAGTTTTTGAACCGCCGACTGTATCTACTTCAGCGGGTGCGCTTTCACGCAAGGATGCAGCCACTTACTTGTCGTGTTCAATGCGTTATGTCGACATGCTCGCTAAACGTGGCGAGCTGCGAAGAGCGAAAATTGGTGCCAAGACTGTGTTTCTGCGATCTGAGCTTGATCGATTTCTGCAATCCAAAATGCAGGAGTCGGTCTAATGGCACTCGTCAGAGTCAATCGAGAATCGCCATGTCCCGTTTGCGGCAAGCACGATACGTGCTTGGTTGCTGCGGATAAATGCGTGGCGATTTGTGCCCGATTCCAGTCTGCTTTACCGAAGGGCGAAGCGGGTTGGCTGCACAAACTTACCGACGATTCGCAGCGTCCAGCGTGGCGACCAGTTGAAAGACCAGTAGTTAAGCAGTCAATCAATTGGTTGGACCGATGCAATCAATATCAACGTGCATGTCTACTCGTCTCGCTTGGTTCACTGGCAAACACGTTAGACGTCAGCGTCGATGCGTTGAAGCGGCTGCAAGTTGGCTGGAATGACCAGCGGCGTGCATTTTCTTTTCCAATGCGTGACGTTGACGGCAAACCCTGCGGAATTCGCTACCGAAGTTACAGCGGCGCGAAATTCAGCGAGACGCATAGTCGAGAGGGTCTGTTTTTTTATCCTGCTGATTTGATTCGAGACTACTTGATTGTAGTCGAGGGCGCGAGCGATACGGCGGCGACGATGGACCTGGGGTTTGCCTCGGTCATCGGTCGTGCAAACTGTCGTGGCAACGTCGAGCAAATCGAGAATCTATGTCGGCGACTGAGTCCTCGGATTGTCGCGCTGATTCCC
>JAUMAI010000006.1:0-5699 GCA_032116775.1 Pirellula sp.
CTCGGCCATAGCATCTCTTGAGTCGTTAGTAAGTCTCAAGGCAATTGATCAACTTGATACACAAGGGCGTCGCTCACCAGCCAATCGCGAATTAGTGGCACAGGGCTTTGGCAATCTCTTGTGTGGGCTTATCGGTGGTTTACCGCTAACGTGTTTGGTGGTTCACAGCGCTGTCAATGTCCAGGCTAATGGACGCACAAAGCGTGCTACTATTTTGCATGGGTGTTTCTTTTTGCTCAGCGTCGTTTTTTTCCCTTACATTCTAAACCGCATTCCACTCTCCTGTTTGGCAGCGATTCTGATGTTTGTTGGCTATCAGATCGCTCGGCCAGCCACGTTCACCAGGGCTTGGCAGGCAGGTCCTTATCAGTTTGCGCCGTTTATTATCACGGTCTTAGCTATTCTCTTCACCGACTTACTACCAGGAATCCTCATTGGCTTGGGGGTCAGTGTTGCCTTTATCTTGCATAGCAATCTTCGCCGCCCACTGACGCGTACGGTAGAGAAACATCTTGGCGGTGATGTATTTGTAATCGAACTCGCAAATCAGGTTAGCTTTCTCAATCGTGCCGTGCTGGAGGAAACCTTGCAAACCGCTCCACAAGGTACCAATATTCTGATTGACGCCAGCAACAGTGAGTATATTGACCCAGACATCATGAACATGATCAGGGAATTTAAAGACCTAACCGCTCCCAAACATGGCGTTACGGTGAGTCTTAAGGGTTTCCGCGAAAAGTATAACTTGGAGGATGAAATCAACTACGTCGACTATTCGACGCGTGAACTACAGTCCCAGATGACACCATCGCAAGTGTTGCAGGTTCTCAAGGACGGGAATCAACGATTTATTTCCGGTAAGCGTTTAAGTCGTGATCTTGGACGCCAAATGTCGGCGACTTCAGCCGGTCAACACCCGTTAGCTGTCGTGTTGAGTTGCATTGACTCCCGCACTCCCTCTGAATTGATTTTGGATTTAGGGCTCGGTGACATCTTTAATATCCGTGTTGCTGGTAATGTCGTCGGCCCAAAGGTTTTAGCAAGTATTGAATACGGGACAGCTGTGGCGGGAGCCAAACTTATCGTAGTCATGGGACATACCAAATGCGGGGCTGTTACCGCCTCGGTCAACCTACTGGCCAGCACCAATGTGGCTGCAGACACGGGCTGTGAACATATTGAGGCTATCGTCGATCGAGTGCGTGAATGCATCGATATTCGGGAATGGGAAAGTCATCGGCACTTAGAAGGTGAACCTAAGCAGAATTATGCGGATAAAGTGGCACGCCAAAACGTGGTGCGACACGTCCGCTTGATTGTTGACAGCAGCAGTACCATTCGACGGCTGCTTGAGGAAGGTAAAGTGGCTGTTGTTGGGGCCATGTATGACATCAGCAGTGGAAAAATGGAATTTCTACCTGAGGCTCAAGTCGGTCTAGCGTCTAGCGATAGCTCAAAACTCGCGGTATCCTAGCGAACTTGAATTTGCATCAGATGAGGCGATCTATTGGCTGGGCGATGTTTGCTTACCCGGTCGCCCCACCTATTTCGCTTGAATATCCCATTTTCCTATGTCCGACGTTTTGCCAACGGCATCCAACAGCCCTGCAGCGGCCCACAATTCTTCTTATCCGCTTGATCCACAAATCCAGCGTGAAGTGGCCCGCAGACGAACTTTCGCGATTATTTCTCACCCGGATGCTGGTAAAACAACACTGACTGAAAAGCTGTTGCTCTACGGTGGTTGCTTGGATGTGGCAGGGGCGGTCCGTGGCCGCAAGACGCAGCGAGCGGCAACCAGCGACTGGATGGAACTGGAAAAACAACGTGGAATTTCGGTTTCCTCCACCGTTCTTACCTTCGAATACAACGGCGTGCAGGTCAACTTACTCGACACCCCAGGCCACCATGACTTTAGCGAGGATACGTACCGCACTTTGATGGCTGCTGACGCGGCCGTTATGGTCATCGATGCTGCCAAAGGTGTGGAAACGCAAACGGAAAAACTTTTCCGCGTGTGTGCTCTGAGAAAGATTCCCGTTTTAACGTTTGTCAACAAAGTAGATCGCCCTGGTCGAGAGCCATTGGAATTGCTCTCGGAGATTGAAGCGAAACTCGGTATCGAACCGGTAGCGATGTACTGGCCTCTTGGATCGGGTCTTGACTTCAAAGGTCTCATCGATCTGACAAGCAAGGATGTTCACCTGTTTGATTCACGCGTTGGTGATCGACGAGTACCATTTCGGACGCTGCCATTTGAGCAGATTCCAGAAAGTGAATTGCGGGAAGGCTTACTTGCCCGGACTCGAGACGAAGTTGATCTGATCACCACCGCGGGGAGCAAATTCGACTTGGAGCGTTATCGGAAAGGGGACTTATCCCCGGTCTATTTCGGTAGTGCTTTGGCCAACTGGGGTATTGAACATTTCTTGGATGGATTTTTAAAACTCTGTCCTACCCCTGGACCACGTCTCAGCGATCAAGGCTTGATCGATCCAGCCCGGGCGCAATTCACCGGCTTCGTTTTCAAGATTCAGGCTAACTTGGATCCTCGGCATCGTGATCGTGTTGCCTTTGTGCGTATTTGCTCCGGGCGATTTGAACGCGAGATGGAAATCACACACCCACGCAGTGGTGAGAAACTCAAACTGCGTCGCGCCCATCGCGTATTTGGCCAAGAGCGAGAAACCATGGACGAAGCGTTCCCTGGTGACATTGTTGGCCTCGTGAATCCTGGGGAATTTCGGCTCGGCGACACCGTCTGCGTCGGCAAGCCAGTGAACTTCGAACCTCTGCCGCAATTTTCTCCGGAGTTCTTTGCAGTACTTCGCTGTAAGGATACCGCTCGTCGAAAGCAGTTTGGCAGAGGACTCGAACAACTCATCGAGGAAGGGGCGATCCAGATGTTCCTCGACTTACGATCGACTCGTCGAGAGCCGATCTTAGCGGCCGTGGGTGAACTGCAATTCGATGTTGTACGGTTCCGCCTAGAAAGCGAATACAGCACTCAGACGGACATCGAATGGATGCCGATGAAGTTGGCGCGTTGGGTCAATGCCGATGAAAAACAAGTACTAGAACTTAAATTGCCCTATTCGGCCAAAGTCGTTCGAGATCAATTCGGACATCACGCAGTCTTATTAAACTCCTCTTGGGATGCAGATTACGCCGCTCGCGAAAATCCAGCGTTCCGTTTTGACGCCATTCGAGTCGGCACCGCCGAGGAAATATCCTCGCAGGGAACGAATGTTGGAAAAGTACCGTTCACTTTTTGATAAGTGATTTGTTGCTAAACCTTTAAATCCACTTGCGGCGAGACCCAGTGCGGCCATCACACTCATAATAAGTGGGTAGCCATAGGGCCAGTCAAGTTCGGGCATATTCCACGGATGTGCTGTGTCAAAGTTCATGCCATAAACACCAGCAATAAAACTCAAGGGAATGAAAATCGTCGAGATGATTGTGAGCACCTTCATCACTTCGTTCATTTTATTGCTAACGGCACTCATATAAAAATCGCGAAGATCAGCGGTGAGTTCTCGATAGGTGTCAACCAAGTCGATCAATTGGATAACGTGATCGTAACAGTCGCGAAGAAAAACTCTGGTTTCCGTTTGAAACAGAGGATGTTCATCACGAATCAGTTCATTAAGCATTTCGCGATGGGGACGAATAGCTCGACGCACCGCCAAAAGCTGGCTGCGAATCTCATGAACCTGCTCGATATGTTTCGGATCAGGGTCGCGCAAGATGTCGTCATCTGCGACATCGATCTGTTCCGATATTCTATCAACCACCGGAAAATAACTATCGACGATGGCATCGAGTAACAAATAACACAGAAAGTCGGCACCACCGCTGCGAACGCGACCACGCCCTTGCCGCAATCTCTGACGAATCGGCTCCCAGCAATCTCCAGAACGTTCCTGAAAACTTACCAAGACTCCCTGTCTGACAAATAGACTTATCTGCTCTGACGACAATGTGTCCTGATTATCGATCATTCGTGCAACGACAAAAAAGTGATCTTCGTACTCTTCTGTCTTCGCGCGTTGATGAACATTAACCACATCCTCCATCGCTAAGGGATGGAGGTTGAGCGCCTGAGATAACTGCTCCAATACTTCGCGACTACCGAGCCCGACTAAATCCAACCACACAACCGCATATCGTTCACGAATCTCGGCCAATCTGGCTAGCGAAAAATTCTCTTCTTCCAATAAATCGGTCGCGTTATAGGCAAAGAGTCTTATCGCCGTCGCGCTGGCAGACGGATCGATTTGAACAGTGCCCGGGGGAGTACCGGGAGCGGTTCTGCGACGAATATGTCGTAACCGCTTTCCGTGGCGTTTAAACTTCGGTTTTCCCATAGATACCCCCAGGCCTAGACTCGCCTTAACACTTTCGATTATTTCGCGGCAGAAGCTTTCATCACTTCGCTAATAGAAACTTCCTTGCCATTCTGCTTGAGACTTTCTTCAGCGGCCGACATAAAGGCGTAGATCTCTAAAGATTCTTCAGGTGACACGGGAACTTCGCCAGTGCGGAAAAACTTGACGATCTCGACCACTAAAGGACGATAGCCTTCGAAGTTTCCAACATCGAATTCACCCTTTTCGGTCGTTACTTTCCCCACATAACCGGAGCCTTCGCGGAACTCTCCAGTACGACCATCTTTCCAGACACCGCGAGCCACAATTTTGTTGTCAACTTTTTGACAGGTCACTTTTTCGCAGCCGCTTCCCAGCACCGTGAATAACGATTCACAACCATGGATACCGTACCAATACAACAAGGGATGCGTCGCTTCAGTACTAGCGGGACTAGTGGTCCAGCAACTCTTCGGTTTCCCGAATTCACCCGCCCGCGCCTGCAAGGTGGGTTTGGCAAAGCGTAACGCGGATGAAGTAAAAATGGGGACGTTTAGCTCTTTCGAGAGAGCATACATTTTTTGTGCATCCGCGAGAGAAGCGGATATCGGCTTATCGATGAAGGTGCGTTTCCCAGCTTTCAAGCAGGGAATCAATTGCTCCAAATGAGGTCGACCGTCGTTGGTTTCCAACAGCACCGCGTCACATCGCTTGAGTAGCTCGTCGATAGAATCGACGATTTCAACACCCAGTGTTTTGATTTTTTCCGTGTAGCCAGGGATTCTTTCGACACTCGATTTAATGTCAGCACTGCCACGTGGATAGGCGGCTACGACTCGGCAATGAGCCACATCGGCTGGGGCATTCGCGGCATTAAGTGTTTCCGCGAAAGCAATCGAGTGAGAGGTATCGAGGCCAATGATCCCGACACGAATCACTTTGGGATCATCTGCCTGGAGTCGATTGGGCTGAGCAAAAGCTCCGCCAAGCAAGCCAAAAAACGCTAAGATAGCCAAAACAGGAAGGCTAGAAAGCTTACATTTCCAAGGGAAGAGGTGGGACATAGTGACTACTCGTGGTACAAAAGAGGTGTTGGGAGGTTGGAGAGGGTATCGCAACGAGACCCTCAGCCCAGCATGATGTACCAATTCCACTGACGACGCAAGCAATGACTCGATTTGAACATGTTCGCCATCGGCCGCCGGCCCAGTTGGAGCAGCCGCGAGATTTGATCCTGGCCCTTGCCCCGATGAGAAGCAACGTCAACCTGAGTCGAATTGTGCGACTGGCTGGCTGTTCAGGTATTCAGCAGGTTATTCAAATCGGTCC
>JAUMAI010000006.1:5709-11087 GCA_032116775.1 Pirellula sp.
AATAGATAAGGAAATAGCTCGCGACGCGTTGGAAGTTGTCACGATTGACCAACGCCGTTCACTCCCTCCGGTACTGCAGAAGCTAAAAACCGAGGGCTACCAAATTATTGGCTTGGAGCAAACCACTCATTCAGAATGTCTTTACCAATTTCAGTTTCCGAGGCGGTGCGTCTTGGTGATCGGTAACGAACGAGATGGATTGTCGCAGGACATTTTAGATGAATTGGATCGAGTGATTGAAATTCCTGTGTACGGACGCCCTTATAGTTACAACGTCGTCACGGCAACTGTGATGGCGGTTTATGAGTATTGCAAACAATTCCCAGCAGGTTAGTAAAGTTGCCATTTAGACTTTGGCATGGATCCAAACGCGAGTCTAGGGAATTGCGAGTCTCGGGAATTAGCGCGAGCGAGTAGCTAAAACAGTGATCGGAAGAAAATTAAAGGAGTATTCGTTATGCAGGCTCAGCCCACTCTAAGTCATCGGACGATGATCAAGGCCTTATGTTTGCTTGCCTGCCTTGTTTATTCTGTATCGCCAGCTTATGGCCAACCCCCAGAGCTGGAAGCGACTGCGCCACCGATGCGATTTGAGGCAATTGCAGGAGAGCCTTTTGGAGTGGCGACGCTGGAACTACCAATACCGGCACCACTATTAGAAGAAGCTGTCAGAGTATCGGTATTCGAAGCCAATGAGCGCGTTTTTTATCCCACGGTTTCGACTCGCGCGGTAGAGCTCGAATTAAAACCTTTACCACCATCGAATCGACGTGTGGGGCAAGGAAGGCTGATAGATCGTTTGCGTACTTCATTGCAAAGTATGAAGAACTTCCGTATCGACCCACGCGTCGTCACGATCCATTTTCTCTTTCGCGGCAGCGAGCCGCTTCAAATCAAGTTGGCAGGCAGCTTGGTGGATCAGATAGAAATTCCAGTGTCGCCTAAGGAAGGAAAGCTAGCCCAACGTCACCAAGAGATAATACAACAGTGGTGGAATGAATCATTGGTAATTCATCATAAAGCCACGCACCATGGAACACTGCAACCAACAATGCCACTTTACCTGGCAGATATGTTGCAGCGCCGCCTGAACCTCAAGCCATCGTTACCCGAATATTCACTAGAAGCGACCAAGGCTGAACCGGAAAATCGATTGCTCAAAGATTTCGATTCTCGCTTGCTTGAAGCTCTTAAGTTATTAGGTGGCATGCAGGATGAACGTAACAAACTTACAAGCCAGTTGCTCTTCGGAAATCGTCGCGACACCGACGCCACACTGGACGCCCCCACCTTCAACATCGAACCGGCAAGATTGAATCCCGATGACTTAGAAGCCCTAGGGATTGTAGACACCAAAGCGGCGGCTGAGAGCCGCGGAGAAATTGAGCCGTTAGCCAATCATGTTCCTCCGGAATGGATCTACATCCGTTTTGGTAGTTTCTCAAACTATTTATGGTTTCAATCATTATCTGATCGTCATGGTGGAGATGTGGCACAAATGGTCACTCTTCGCGGTGTATCGAGCAATGTTTCCGAGCGTATTGAAAATTTGCTCAATACACGCATGTCCGCCATCGCCAAGTTATTTGGTGATTCGGTCATTGAAGATATGGCGATCGTGGGGAGAGATTTATATATCCAAGAAGGCCCCAGCTTGGGAGTTTTATTTCGCGCCAAGAATCGTTTGCTGCTTCTTTCGTCGATGAATTCAGAACGGTCAGCCGAACAAAAGCGTTTGGCTAAGTTTGGGGCAAAGCTTGAAACATTAAAGATCAACGGTCGAGAGGTTTCCTACCTGCACACACCGGACATGAAATTGCGATCGTTTATGATTGCAGAAGGCTCACAGGTATTAGTAACCTCTTCCCGAACTATGGTAGAGCGCTTTATTCAAATTGCTGATGGAGCCCCCTCCATGGCAGCCACTGATGCTTTCCAGGCTGCACGAACATTGTTACCAGCTTCCAATCAATATTCCATCTTCGCTTACATCTCCCCAGAATTTCTGCGCGGCTTACTGAGTCCTCAGTATCAAATAGAATTGCGGCGGAGAGCCCAGGCCCAAGCTGCGCTCGACATGGCTGATATGGCGACTTGGGTGGCCCAAAGCGAAGGACTACCGGGAGCAACGATTGAGGAATTAATTGCCAACCAGTTACTTCCAGATGATTTTATGGACAGAGCGGATGGATCTATGGTTGTCCAAGAAGAAGGAAAATGGCGAGATACTCTCCGTGGTTATCGCGGTGCGTTCCTTCCAATTGCCGACATCGAAATTGGAAAAGTGACGGGAGGCGAATTAGAGCAATACCGAAACACGCTTGATTATTTCAATTCCTCCTGGCGCGAACTTGATCCCATCCTAGTCGGAATTCGTCGCTTTGAGCATCCACAACTTGCCAACCGTGAGCAGGTGATCATCGAAGCCTATGTCGCTCCCTTTCGCAGTGACAAATATGGTTGGTTGACGCAAATACTCGGGCCGCCGAGTCCTGATGCCATCGTTTTGCCAGAAGATGACATCGCCAATTTACAAGTGTACCTGGCAGGTATGCCGGGTATGGACACTCCAAATCATCAACTCTTTGTCGGCATAAAAGATCTCGTGCCACCCGATCCTTCTGAGAACAAAGGACTGCTGAGAACATTGCTGGCCTTGCAATCGTTACCAGCTTACATCGGTGCCTGGCCAGCTCCAGGAATTCTCGATACGTTGTTTCCAACAGCCCGTAGCCAATCGGATGCCGCTGGTTTTACACGCATGTTGCTTGGGCTTTGGCGCTGGACCGGCGATGGTTTTAGCGTCCTCTCCTTTGATCGCTCTATCTTAGAAACGGCAGCAGCAACCGTTCGCCCCGAACAGCAAGATAACTATGCTCAAGGTCGATTAGCTGTGAAGGATCTATCAGGGAGCCAAATTGAGCCATGGCTGAATCGATTCTGGTATCGACGTGGCCTGCAAGCTTCCCTTGGCAACGCCGCATTTCTCAATGCGATGGAGCAACAGTTTCATCTGGAGCCCAAAACGGTACTACAGACGACCGAGGAGTTAGTTGGGGCAAAGCTGCAATGTCCGATCGGTGGAAAGTTTCGTTGGAGCGAATCAAGCACTGATAGTGGTATTTGGACCAGCGACCGTTGGCCCAACGAAGGTCTTAATCCTGAAACCGCTCTTTTGCCCGACGATTATAAGGCACCGTGGATTGATTGGTGCCGTGGCCTAAAGCTGCATCTCTCGCAACTGCCTGAAAGCCTAGCGGTACTCGGCATCATCGAACTGGAACAACTTCCACAACCGGAGGCAGCTGCACCTGCTGGTACCGCTCCCACCGAGAAAAGCTTGTTCTCAATCCCCTTTCAGGTTTTTGGCGGTTCGCCAAAATCGGACAAAAATCCGGGCGAAAAGAAATCTAAGTGAGCGAGGTTGAGAATTGGCCCAATTCGAGCCGGAATCTATCTTCCGTTGCCCAAGTTGGCACAGATTTTGTGTTCTTTTCATTTACTGAATGCCGGCTGTTTCGCGGAATTCTAGCAGCGAAATCCTTTCGTAGCTTGAAGCGTTTCTTTGCGCATTGGATCTTTGGAACATGCAGATCAACCACAAGTGGACAGAGCCATGAGTCTGGCCAAGTTCTAGGAAAGCTTCTGCCCCAGACACGCTGATCGTTATCTTTTACCAAGCCTATCGACATGGAGCCAAAAACGGGGCCCTAAAGATTTATCCAGGTCCAGACAAGTTCGATTTGGGGATTCTTTGGATGATTCGTTCAAACTTTTCGAAGGAGTCATGCCGATAAGTCCGTTTGTAACGCCGTTGCGGATCATTCCGTATCTGCAGGGCGAAGGCCATTAGAGCAGCCAGCATCAGCTCCGAGCGCCCTAGGGGGGTGATCTTCGCGGTGATGCACTGGGGATGCCGCTGGAGATCCATCGATGAAAATGCACAGTTGGGGTTGGACCAGATCCTTTGCGTTAGGCCTTGCCTTGGCGGGTGGCGCAAGCCATCTGTACGCCGGCGGCCCAAGTGTTCCGGGAAAACCGGCGACACAACCTACAGGTATCAATCAAGAGACAAATTATTATCCGCCGGTTGCCTATCAGCCCGGCATGATGCCGCCTCCGGGCATGATGCCTCCTCCAGGCATGATGCCTCCTCCGGGCATGATGCCTCCTCCAGGCATGATGCCTCCTCCAGGTATGATGCCTCCTCCAGGTATGATGCCTGGGCCGATGATGCAGCAAGTTGGCTATCCTGGTATGCCCATGGGCCCAGGAGCACCTTTGCCTGCCGATGGTCAAGATATGGTATTCCACGGTCCTCCGCCGATGGGCTTAGAGGGTGAATGCGATAATCCTTACGGGGGTTGTGGCGATGGCTGTGGTAGCAACGGCTGCGGTGGAAACTGCGGTGGCGGTGTGCTAGGTGGTGGCCTTCTCGGTGGCGGCGGACTACTTCACGGTGGTTGTCCAAGTTGCGGCGGTATCGGTGGCGAATGTGGCCACTGCGGACCACTACGTCGCCTGGCAGCCTGCGGTCCCTTCGGCGGCGCTTTAGCTAACCGTCACGGTGGCAACTGCTTCGCCGGTGGCTTGATACCTGGCTTGGCTGGCTTGCTGCTGCCTTACGGGGAAGGTGGAGTCTGTGCTCAGCGATGGTACGACGTTTCCGTCGGCGGTATCGCTTTAAAGCGAACAAAGCAAGATGGTGAGAACATCGATCTGACAAGCCAGGGAATTGCTGGTCCGATCGTTCTAGGTACCAATGATCTGCAATTGGATGACGCTGAATGGGGTCTCAATCTGCTGGTCGCTGTCCAGGTTGGACCTGGTGGAAGCGTTGAAGTTGGTTACTTCGGCCTCAACGAATGGGATGTTACCAAAAAGGTAGAGTCCGCTAACCCCGATCTTTTCTCGGTCTACAGCGACTTTGGCCAGAGCCCGTTCAATGGCTTTGACGACACCGACCGCTCATTTATCCAACAAGCAACTTATCGCTCAGCCATTCACAACGGTGAAGTGAACTATCGTCGTCGTTGGGTTGGTCCAAATTGCTGGTTCCAAGGATCGTGGCTGGCAGGTATCCGCTACTTCGATCTCGATGAAACGTTTGATTATTCGACTCGCGGCCAGCTCAACAATGCGTTGGTGAACTCCTTGCGATTCTATGATTCCTCCACCGAAACCCGCAACGCGTTGACTGGTTTCCAAGTCGGTGGCGACTTGTGGATGAACGTGATACCAGGGTTGCATGTCGGAACAGAGTACAAGGGTGGTATCTACGGTAATGTGGCCGAAACCAACACGACCGTGTTTGCCAACTCGATCGGAGATTACAGCGAATTCGCGAGCGACGCGACAACAGCCTACATGGGTGAGAT
>JAUMAI010000007.1:0-7827 GCA_032116775.1 Pirellula sp.
ACTTGGCTGCGGCGAAGGAGATTTTACTGGGTTGGCAACAGGTTCAATGGATAGATGGGATAGACTGCCAATCCGCGGGCCGCCATGAGAAGCCTCTGGGTTGAATCGCGAAAAATCCTCCTGACGAAATTGCTGAAAATCCTTGGCAAGAGCCTGCTGTTCCAAGAAAGCAAGCGCACAGGTTTTCCAGCCCTCAGGCACTTGATCTATTCGCAACAAGAGTTGCGAATAGAAGGGTTCCTGCAAATCACCATCCACCAAGACGTCGATTTGTTCTAAATCGTATTTGGTAAGTGACACGTGACTCATTGTTTTGGTCCCATATGGTCCTAAAGTGGATTTGAATTTGTAGCGAATTTATGAAGGAGTGATCTAAACGATTGGATGTTCTGTAAGTTCAGTTGTATCTGCATTCGAGATGCTAGACGCGAGTTGCATTCGCAACTTGGTTCGTGCTCGATGCAATCGCATCCTCACCGAGGATGACGTCAATCCAAGCCGATCTGCAATTTGTTCGTAGGTCAATCCTTCGCTGTATTTCAGTAGTAATATTTCACGTTCGCGGTCGCCGAGTCGTTCCATCGTCTCGCGAACGGATTGTTGGCGTTCTTGCAGAAGAAGCCACTGCAGTGGATTGTGATCGGCGGCTGCTGGTTCGTTCAGCGGGACGGCTTGAGTAAAGTTTTGAAGGAATCGTCGTCGACGGCCATTCTTGCGTCGATAAAGCAACACTTGGGTAAGCGCGATTCGGTAGAGCCAGGGGCCGGTTTGCTGGATTGGCTCAGCTTTGGCCTGCTGGTTGACCGCCGCTATCGCAATTTCTTGCATCACCTCATCGACTGCTTCGCGACTACGGAGACGAGCCAGCAGTACAGCTTTCAGCCAGCCTTGGTGTTTTGCCAAGGCGGTGGCGGCGCAGAACTTTTGGCTAGCGTTGAGTTCCATAATCGCTCGGAATGCCTATTGTGGGTACGCTCGAATGGGTTGTTTTTGCCAGGATAGGTAGACTGGCGAGTTGAATTCGACTTGTTTCTGGATGGAAAACCGATTTTTGCGGTCAGTGATACGTGATTGACAGGTCATTGGTTGCAGAGAGAGTTGCCGGCAACTCGCTTTTGTTTCAAAAAAACCGGAGGAAAAAGCACTAGCAGATAGTGAAGCACCTCATTATCGTTGGCAGAAGAAGTTATTTCTTCCTAATTTCTACGCCTGTACTGCATCCTTCCGCCATCATTCCGCCGGAGTTAGAACTCGCCATGTTGTCTGTTTTAGCCAGGAATCCCCTTGTTGGGAGATCGAAAAAACCACAGTCTCTGAAATCGGATTCAGTGATCGCCCCTTTCCAGGGAAAGCGACGTGTGGCAAGTTGTTGGAAGGTGCTTCCAATGTTACTGGGTGTTGTTGCTCAGATTGGCAGCTATGGGGCTGTCATTGCCCAAGCACAAGATACGGATGGGAAGAAAACAAACGTGGCAATTGAGAAACGTGAATTCGGCAAGACAGCGGATGGTCAAGCGGTTTACCTTTACAAGTTGACCAACGCTCAAGGGCACGTCTTGGAGATGACCGATTATGGCGCGATCATTGTGAACTTGATGGTTCCAGATCGTGATGGCAAATTGGCGAATGTCAATCTGAACTTCAAATCATTGGATGGATATCTGAAGCGTAATCCATACTTCGGTGCCACGGTAGGACGGTTCTGCAATCGAATTGCTAAGGGTAAGTTTACCCTAGACGACAAAACATACACTCTCGCTGTCAATAACGGCCCGAACCATTTGCATGGCGGTGAGCTTGGATTTGATAAGTTGGTTTGGAAGGCAAGCGAATTAAAAGAAAGCGGTGCCCAGGGGCTTCGATTCGAAGTGACGAGTCCTGATGGCCAAGAAGGTTATCCTGGTACCTTGCAAGTGACAGCCGATTACATCTGGACGGATACCAGCGAACTCAAGATTGTGTTGTCAGCGACAACAGATAAGCCAACCGTTTTGAACCTGACCAATCATGCTTACTGGAATTTAGCCGGTGCTGGATCGGGTGATGTGTTGGGGCACAAGTTAACTTTGGCAGCGGATCAGTACTTAGGTGTTGATGATACTTTGATACCAACCGGTGAAATGGTATCGGTAGCCGGGACACCTTTGGATTTTCGGACGGAACAAGCAATTGGAGCCAGAATTGCCCAATTGCCCGCGACCAACGGTTACGATCATTGCTACGTCGTTCGTGGAAAAGCTGGCGAGTTGCGTATGACGGCTAAGGTTGTCGAGCCGAAATCGGGTCGTGTCATGGAAATCATGACCACGCAACCTGGGGTTCAGTTCTACACAGGGAACTTCTTAAACGGTAACGAATCCAATGGCGGTTTCGCTCTGCATGGTGGTTTCTGCCTAGAGACGCAGCACTATCCAGATTCGCCCAATAAGCCGCAATTCCCGACCACGGTCTTGCGTCCTGGCGAGAAGTTTCAGCAAACAACCGTTCACAAATTCAGCGTACAGAAGTAGTTTTCAAGAGCACTCAGTAATAACCGCTCTTGGAAATAGATTTGATAAGTGATGATGCGTACCGAGTTACCTCTGTGATTCGGTACGCATTATTTTTTGATATCCAACAGCATCTCATGAGCGAAGGCATGACTTATTACTGGAAGCCACCTTCGACCGCTGCGAACTCTCCCCAAAGAGGCATATGCTGACTAATGTCGAGAGCCTCTTCAAGCGTAAGGTTGTAAGCTCTTAAGAAATCGAATACCTCTGCTTTCCCCTGGTATTCTTCGGTTGCCACTGGATGGAGAATGATGTTGTCTCGGAATCGCTGACGACTTGGATCGGTCGCTGTTTTGGTTAACGCTCCCACCCAGCCTTCTTGATGCAATGGCAATTGTTCCGCTAAGCACTCGATTGACCCGATGAGTATGATGTCATCTTCTTGACGACCATCTTTCCGGAGGCTTTTAGTAAGTTCTCGAAGTATCGCCTGTTCGTCGCCGACACTCGGTTCATTGAGTTGCAAATTGGCAAGACTGAAAGTAAAGGCACGTGTAGGATCAATTCCTCGAACCCGGAACCAAGCCACCAAAGGATCAAAGGTTATGAGGTCCTGTGGATCTTGTACGGTGTAGAGAGCTTTACGATCGGTTTCGATCTTGCGTGAGTTAAATAAGAACGCAAATCTTTGAGTGTCATTTCCGCGACCGACAATCGGGCCGACTAGATAGTCGAATTGAAGGCCGTAGGGAGCTAGCGATTCGCTCCATTCTAAGAGTATCTCTTCTTCTTGAGGTTGCAGTCCTTGCAGCGCGATCAGATCGCATTGTTGGCCCATGTCCATCAGTAGGCGAGTCACATTGGGCTTTCTGTATTTTTCGCGAGTTAGCTTGGTGATGTTGAGCGATCCAATTCGCAAGGCTGGTCTCCAGCGTTGTTGGTCCTCGGATTCGCCCAGCGTAGTTTCGCCGGTAAACTTTGCCAACTTGCTGCGAGCCCAACGTCGAAAGGAATTCGCTTTTTCCCATGCGTCTGGTTCTGGAGCGGACGCATCTTCAGCGACATCCGACTCCTTTGATGTCTTAGCAGTGGAACTCGATGAATCGGGTTTGGCAGCAGAGGACTCAGAAGTTGTTGGAGGCAAGGGTGCCCAGAAGGTCCACCACCCCCCGACCAACAGAAAGGCCAGAGCGGCCATGCGTTGTGTTGAGGCGAAGGGATTAAACATGCAATCTACTCCAACCATCGATTCCGCGGTATTCCTTGGGGTATCGAAGCGATTGGACTGCCACTTCAGTCCGACGCGTAGAAAGCGACTCGAATATCTTGACTGGGCTGCGGATCTGCACACCCTAACGATTTTGCCGCATCGAGTCTCTGCAAAAAGAGGCTCTTCGAAAAGCGGCTCTTCGAAAAGAAAAGAGGCTCTGCGAAAAGATCGATCAACATTCCTGCTCCTGCCATTCTTTCTCGCGATCGTATCGCTTATAACAAAGGTGCAACTTTTGCCTGTGAAGGCAGGTAATAACCGAGCGGTAGGAATAAGTTCAAAGCGTCGTTTCGAGGAGGAGTTTGGGTATGTCGAGCTTTAATCCCCAGAATACATATGGTGGAAGTCCCCCCCCTAAGTCAAATACTCTGAAGATTATCCTGATTATCTTGGGTGTCTTCGGTGGTCTGGGCGTGTTGTGCTGCGGTGGTATCGCAGCCATGAGTTGGTGGTCACTTGGGCAAGTCGATAAGTTAGTTGGAGCAGAACTTCGCAAGCAGTTAGAAGCGAGCCCGACTGCGACGGCTGAGTTGGGTACTATCGAAAGCCTCTCCTGGAGCATTATGAAGACAGGTCAGTATTCGCAGGACACCGGCGAAGAAAATGTTTTGGTCTTCGATGTCAAAGCCAGCAATGCAAGTGGCGAAGTGATGTGTAAGTTTGATCAATCGGGTGGCGGGTCAGAGCCTGCAATCCAATGGGCGAAGCTTCGTAAGGCAGATGGTTCCGAAGTCGATCTTATTTCGGATGGATTCGATATCGATTTAGGTTCAGAATCTGGAATCGAAATTCCTACGGATGGCGTCCCAACTGAAACACCGTAGTTTGATCATAGAAATCGCCTCGAATCGAAGCATCGATTCGAGGCGATTGTATCTTCTCACAGCAATTTGCTGATTTCTATTCAATGACGACCACGGCTGGTCCTAAGACATCCATTTTGGGTTGAATGCCTAAGCCTGGAGCCGTAGATGCTGCCATCCGACCGTTACGACGTTGTGGTGCGCCATCAGCGGTGCTCACCGTGACGTAGCTGTTAAAGTCTGTTGTTGTAAACAGATAATCGGTTGGAGTGCTGTGGGCTAAATGCGCAATCGCGGCCGTGGCGATATCTCCACCCCAGCTATCTTCTAAGGTCATTGCGATTCCCATGCTCACGCAGAGATCGCGAGCTTGTTTGATACGCGTTAGTCCTCCGAGTTTGCTAATCTTGAGATTGACTACATCCATCGCCAGATCACTTTTGGCTCGTAACAAGATGTCTAAGCTGTCAATGTTTTCATCCAGCACGAACGGATGAGGGCATTGGCGACGAACAGCTAGGCACTCCTCGTAAGTGAGGCATGGTTGTTCGATGTAAACATCGACATCACGCACTGCTTTGGCGATCCGAACCGCTTCATGTTGAACCCAGCCGGTATTGGCGTCCGCCACCAGTCGGTCTCCTGGCGTGAGCTGGGCTGCGACGGCATGAATTCGAGCGATATCGGTATCGGGATCCCCTCCCACTTTCAATTGAAAGCGGCGATAGCCTTCTGCGCGATACATCGAAACCTTGGCAGCCATTTCGTCCGGCGATTCTTGCGAGATAGCACGATAGAGATGAATGTCATCGCCATATCGTCCTCCAAGCAGCTCGCAGACAGGTAGGCCGGCCGATTGACCGAGGATGTCCCAGCAAGCGATATCGATACCGCTTTTGACATAGGGGTGGCCTTTTAAGGCTCGATCCATTTTGTAGTTTAGTTTGAGTAATTCGCGTGGATCGTCGCCGATGATGTGTGGACCGAGTTCGCGAAGTCCTGCGCGGACACCTTCTGCATATGCGGGTAAGTAAAACGGTCCAAGAGGGCAGACTTCACCGAACCCTGATAAGCCGTTATCGGTATCGACACGGACAATCGTACTATCGAATACGGTGACCGATTTTCCACCGCTCCACTTGTAAGTTACCTCATGTAGCGGAAGTTCGACGCGATAGGCGCTGATGCGTTTTATTTTCATGGTTTTTCTAGGTTCCAGAGTTTCTCTAGTAATTTGTCCATCTGTGGATCAGTATCTTTCAGTTCCGTACGATTGAAAGGAAAGAAATCATTGCGACTGAAGAAGGCTTCGGATGTTTCTGCAAAGTACTCCATCGGATTAGTTAGTGCATAGGCGCGATCCCAGGATAAGCGACCAGTTGCATCTTGCCGCTGAACTCGATCGTAGCTCCCACTGGCTTTGGCGCGTTCATACAGGTTCTTTATTTCCGCGTTATCGAAACCGTACTGCTGATCATGAAACGCATGGGCAAGTTCATGCAACGCAAAGTTAGGCATGCGACGCGTTTCTTCTTCGAAGATCAGCACGTTGGTGAATTCGACACCTCGCGCCATGACTGGGTCTCGTCCATTTTCAACGAGCCATTGGCGACTAGGGTGGTACTCCGCTCGAGCGCCCAGGCCAGGATATTCGGGCGAAAACCAAAGAGGTACTTCTTGTAGCTTACTGACGGCCGAAGCGGGAACCACGGCGACTACTTCCTGTAGCTGTTTGCTCAGCAAATCGATCGCCTGTTGGACCTTCGTCTGTTCTGGCTGCGAAAATTTGTTACTGATATTGAGTTGCCAACCCTCAAGAGTTTTACTTTCCCATTTCTGCGGATCTAGCCTTGGGTTCGTCTCTTCTTCGCCTCGGGTCAGATTGGTCGAAGTACTGCCAGCGATCATGAGAATATGTACGACAGCGGGAAAGACAACATATCGCAAAAAGTTCTGACGGAAATACATAGGGTCTTCTGACTGCAAATGAGAATGGGTGGCTTCCTGGCAGATCGAATCAGCTTCCTTCTGAATCGCTCAGTTACTGCCCTGATTGTAGCCACAAATAATTGGAATACACTTGGCGTAGACTGTTGTCATTGAACGATTTCGCGCACAGTGGGTTGGGAATATGAGTCCTTCCAAGAAGATCAACGCTATCGATGTCGCGTTGTTGGAGGCGTTATTTGACCATTCGTCAGACGTCGCTTTTTTTATTAAAGATCGCGAGGGACGATATGTTTCTGTGAACTTATCTCTGGTAAATCGTCATGGGCTGAAAAATAAGCAGGAGGTCATTGGTAAGCGAACCACAGATATTTGTCCTGGTGATTTAGGCAGAATACCCGTTGAGCAGGATAATCGAGTGCTGCGGACCGGACGTCCGTTGGTGGAGCATCTTGAGTTGCACTGGGCGCGACCCTATCGTCCTGTGTGGTGCCTCACCACGAAAATGCCCATTCACGATTCGCTGGGCAAGGTCATTGGCCTAATCGGATATTCTAGAGATTTGAGAGTTCCGATCGATGCCCATGAAATACCGACCGATTTCGCCCGAGCCTTAGAGGAGTTCGAACAAAATCTTGCGGATGTGGTAACGCCAGCCTGGTTGGCTGAAAGATCCAAGCTCTCTTCTCAGCGGCTGACAAGGCTGGTCAAGCGATTGTTCGGCATTACGCCGGGTCAATTGATCGCCAAAACTCGCTTGGCGGCGGCGTCGCGAATGCTGGTTGAAACCGATCTGACCGTTGCTGAAGTTGCCCAGGCTTGCGGCTTTTATGATCACAGTGCCTTTACGAGAGCCTTTCGTTCCGCGACTGGAGTTACACCTTCAGAGTTTCGAAGCGTCTCGAAGCCGGTCGAGTAACCGATATCCTAAGCATGCACTATCCTAAGCATGCACTATCCTAAGCATGCACTATCCTAAGCATGCACTATCCTAAGCATGCACTATCCTAAGCATGCACTTTTAATTCTTTTTCAAAACCAGCAACACACGCGAGCCGACAGATACACCGATACAGGAAGCAGCGGTATTTTGCTGCGAAGGAGTGTTGACCGATCGGGACGCCTGATTAGCGTTTGTTTGGACTAGGGTCTAGGCGTCGTAAAGCCGACGATCTGCCGAGGAAAGATGATGGCGTAGGCCATAAACAAAAAAAGAGAGCTACGATCTGCAATCGTAGCTCTCTATAACAAACACGCTTAGATGATTGATCAGCGTTACTTCAGTTCACGAATTTCTACATTGCGAAACTCGACA
>JAUMAI010000008.1:0-2322 GCA_032116775.1 Pirellula sp.
GTCGGGAGTGCAACGAACGGTGAACTTCAGCCGATCCTTCATGGGGATATTCTGCCGAGAGCGAATTTCGCGAAGTGCGCCCAGTAACGCGGTGAACTGTGCGAACTGCTCCTCTATGAGCTCATTCTTGTCCGATTCAATTGCCACCGGCCATGAAGCGTGAATCAACCACGGAGTCGCCTCCTGATTATCATCGATACCACGTCGGGTACCGAAATGCTTAAGTTGCTGCCAAATCGCTTCGGTGATGAATGGCATGATTGGATGCAGCAATCGCAGCAGTACATCCAAGCCATGCACTAGCAGTTGCTGTGTGACAGCACGACTAGCCGGATCCTGCAATCGTGGCTTCGCCATTTCAACGTAAAAGCTGCAATACTGGTCCCAAGCAAAATCGTAAAGCACTCGAGCTGCCTCAGCGTATTGATACGTCTGCAAGGCAGCGCTCGCTTGTTGTGTTACCGTAGCCAGACGACTGAGCAACCAGCGGTCTTCCAACTGCAGGTTCGACCGGTCGATTGGTATCGGCTTATAGCCCTCGAGATTCATCATCACAAAGCGGGAAGCATTCCAGAGCTTATTGCAGAAATTACGGGCGACTTCAAAGCGTTCGCTGACGACAGCGCCTTTGGGTAAAGCTTTGTCCGTGGCGGTTTCTGCCCACTGTGTACCAAATTCTTTATTGCATTTATCGCATTTGATTTTTGGCTTAACGCGGTTTTCCCGAGTTTGATTGATCAGCGCTTCACAATGCGGACACTCGTACTGCACCGGCATGCGAACATCTTGAGTGTCTGCAGTGGTCA
This sequence comes from Pirellula sp., assembly GCA_032116775.1. Classification (GTDB taxonomy): domain Bacteria; phylum Planctomycetota; class Planctomycetia; order Pirellulales; family Pirellulaceae; genus JAFLCP01. Next base: position 807 of record JAUMAI010000008.1, read on the forward strand.
GCTTCGTAAGCCCAAATCGCAGGGCATCGGCTCCAAACTTGTCGATCACATCCAGCGGATCAACGCCATTGCCCTTACTCTTGGACATTCCTTCCCCGAAACCATCCATGATTTTGGGATGGATGAACACTTCATGGAATGGTATCTGCCCTACGTTGTTGAGTCCCATTAAAACCATGCGGGCGACCCACAGCGTAATAATATCGCGGCTGGTGATCAGGGTGCTGGTGGGGTAAAAGTACTCTAACTCTGCGGTCTTATCGGGCCAACCAAGGGTCGAATGTGGCCATAGGGCTGAACTGAACCACGTATCTAAAACATCTTCCTGACGAACCAAGCCGAGTTGTTCTAGTTCATTTTGGAGCGAAGGTTCTTCATCACGGACGCAAGCATGAACGATAACAGAGCCTTCCAACTGGACATCCAATAGGCCCTGTTGAACTGCAGCATGTGCTGAAAGCTTCTGGAAGAAATCTTGGCACTGTGAGGCTGTTTCGAATGTACGCGACCAAATAGGGATTTGATGTCCCCACCATAATTGTCGACCGACAGGCCAGTCGCGTTTTTCGCTAAGCCAATCAACGTACCCTTTTGAGTATCGCGGCGGGAAAATCTTGACTCGACCATCTTCTACGGCATCGATCGCAGATTGGGCAAGTTCTTGCATCCGAACGAACCACTGATCCGCCAAGTAAGGTTCGATGGGCGTCTTACTGCGATCGCTATGAGCCAAATCGATCTCGCGATCTTCAATTTGATCTAGCAAGCCGTGAGATTCCATATCAGCAACAACACGCTGCCTGGCTTGCTGAATGTTCAGTCCAGCATAAGGGCCAGCATGGCTGTTGAGCTTGCCATCTGGCAGCAGGATATTGATCATCGGCAACTGACAACGCAGAGCTACTTCATAGTCGTTGGGATCGTGAGCGGGTGTGATTTTTACACAGCCACTACCCAAGTCAGGCTTTGCCCAAGGGTCAGCCACTAGAGGTATTTCGCGATTGAGTAGAGGGAGACGAAGTTTGCGCCCTGACAACGCCATGCGAGTTAAGGTTTCCAAGTGAGGCAATAATTCGCGACGTCGGGTTTCCAACTCCTCAACTTGCTTTTCCAAGTTAGCACGTTCTTTGGCGGGTGCTTCTTGGACTTTTTCTTTGGCAACCTCAATCGCTTTCGCTAACGCAGACGCTGGGTCTGGGTGAACTGCGACAGCCGTGTCGCCCAACATTGTTTCAGGTCGTGTCGTGGCAATAACAACGAACTCAGGCTCGCCAGGTTGAGGATCGATCACGGGATATTTTAAATGCCAGAAGTGCCCTTTCACGGTTTCGTGAAATACTTCGTCGTCGCTGACCGCTGTCTGCAAATAAGTGTCCCAATTGACCAGACGTTTTCCGCGGTAAATCCAATGCTTCGCGAATAAATCGAAGAACGTACGGCGTACCGCTTTGCCACACATATCATCAAGCGTGAAACGCGTGCGCCGCCAGTCGCACGACGATCCTAGTCTTTTCAA
>JAUMAI010000009.1:0-3089 GCA_032116775.1 Pirellula sp.
CTGCGTTGGTAACCTCAATATTTCCATCGTAGACCCAAGGTGGCACCAGGACGCCTTTGCTACCACCAGCCGCAGGGGCCTGTAATTCGAAATCGCCATCAATATCTGCGATCGAACCTAGGACAGAATTGGGAACTGGTAGGCCTCGGCTTTGCAATTCCGTTGAGAGATAGGCGATGCGTTGACGATGTTGTCGCCAAATTTTATTTGCTTCGGCTGGCGGTATGGTCGGCATCATCGAGCGGACGCGCGGTTTTTGCTCTGACCCAGGAAATGGATAACGTGTGCTGGCGAAAATGCCATACAACGCATAATAGTCTCGCATGGTGATGGCATCGAATTTGTGATCGTGGCAACGAGCGCAACCGATAGTAAGCCCCAAGACCGATTGGCCTATGGTATCGAGGGTGTCCTGGATTGTGAGGTGATGATAGTTCTCCGAATCGAATCCAAAACGTCGAGAGATGGCAACGTAACCCGTTGCGGCTACGCAGGCAGAATATTGATCTGGCGACTTGGCAGCACCGATTATGTCTCCCGCAAGTTGTTCCTGAAGAAAAACGTTGTATGGCTTATCTTGATTGAAAGAATCGATGACGTAGTTTCGATACTTCCAGGCCAGTGGCGTGGGATAATCGGCAGTTTCTCCAGCGGTATCAGCGTAGCGGACCACATCTAGCCAGTGTCTTCCCCAGCGTTCGCCGTAAGCGCTCGAATCGAGTAGACGATCAATAAGTCTTTCCCAAGCATTGGGAGACGCATCACTTAAAAATTCCTCGATCGCAGCGGGTGTTGGTGGAAGTCCCGTGAGATCGTAGCAAGCACGTCTAATAAGAGTCAGCTTGTCGGCCTCGGATGCTGGAGTTACGTGGCCACTTTCTTGCTGAACACGAACGTAGGCGTCAATCTCGTTGCGAACCCACGCAATATCCTTTGGCTGTGGTGGTGGAGAAACTTGAAGTGGCTGGAAGGACCAATGTTTTTCGCTCTTAAATTTGGCGACGCTTTTGGGCCAAGGTGCACCAGCATCTATCCAGGCGACAAAATCAGAAACCTGATCTTGGCGTAACGCTTGGCTTTTTTCTGGGGGCATCGCCGATGCATCATCGGCACGCGATATCGCTTGTATCAATAGACTATTGTGCGAGTTGCCGGGTTCAATCGCCGCGCCCGAATCACCTCCTTTTAACAGGTCTTCTAGGGATCCCACCTGCAGTGATCCCGAAGATTTCGTCTCGTTGTGGCAAGGGAAGCAAGTATCAAACAGTATGGGACGAATGCGCGTTTCGAAAAAGTTTTCACTGGCCGCATTGACTATTTCTGTTGTGCTAGCCGTTTGCGCAAGCAGAGGAAGCGTCATGCCAAAGATGACTAATATCGTAAACATAGTCATCCTCAGCGAGCATGCTCGATCGGTGAGAATACGTCTAAAAGACATTAAGTACATCACCCTAACTTCCAGCCAGCGCGATAGCTTCTCTGAATAAAAGGCTCCGCTTTGTTGGTGTTTGTCACTTTCATGTTTTCCGAATCCCAGAAGATCTTTTCGCCAACACGAAACGCAACATTGCCTAAATGGTTAGCTTCTGTTAACCAGCCGGAGTACTCAAAGTTGCAAGTCGTTGGAGCACCCGTCTTGCAAGCTTCTGCCCATTCATCGTAGTGACCGATAGACTTAGGAATAAATGGTTCGGGGCGTTTGAAGTCCGCAAAACGTTCGGCGGGTAATAGAACATGTTCGCCGTAGTTCGCGAGAATCATCCTTCCTTCGGTGCCTACGAACAGCACGCCACTGTCCCACTTTGGAATGCCGCCATTTTTCCAAATCTCTGGCTTCTCTTCTCCTTGATACCAAGTTAAGCGAAGCGGAGGCATGTCGCCGCGTGGTCCATATTCATAGACAGCTCGCATGGAAGCAGGGGCAATCTCTGGATGTGGAGTTGGGCCGAATGCTTCGACGGATAACGGGGCATGTAGCTTCAGAGCCCAAAATGGCAAGTCGTTCCAATGCGAACCTAGATCGCTCATGGTACCGTTACCGAAATCCCACCAGCGATACCATTTGGGACCAGGGAAATAAACATCATTGTACGGGCGATAGGGAGCTGGCCCGACCCATAGTTCCCAATCGAGTCCCTTGGGCACCGGCATGGTATCGGTAGGTCGTTCGCGTACGCTTACGATATCGCCATTTCGTTTCGCAGCCTCATCTGATTGCCGGCCCCACGCTCGTCCTACCCAGACATGTGCTTCGGTCACCGGACCAATAGCCCCGCTCTGTACGAGTTCAACCACGCGGCGGTAGTTGTCTCCAGCATGGATCTGGATGCCCATTTGGGTGGCCACCTTCGCCTTGGCGGCTGCTTCGCGAATGATGCGCGTTTCATGAATGTTGTAAGCGAGTGGCTTTTCGCAAAGGACATGCTTACCGAGTTGCAACGCGGGTAGCGTAGCAAAGGCGTGTGTGTGCTCTGGCGTGCTTACGACGACAGCATCGAATTCGTTGGCATGCTCGTAGAGCTTGCGATAATCAGTGTAACGTTTTGCCTGCGGATGCTTGCTAGCAGCAACGTTCATTGCCGCCTCAGAAACATCGCACAGAGCAACGATATTTTCGCGTTGGGCTAAATGATCCATTTTAAAGCCCCCTGCCCCGCCTACACCGATGATGGCCAGATTGAGCTTATTGTTTAGATCGCGTCCTCGCAGAATAGAGGGAGCAGCTAGAGTTGCTACCGATGCAGTTCCAACAGTTTGCAAAAAGGATCGTCGAGAGGATCGGTTGGCCATGCTTAAAGGCTCCGGTTCGTTTGATAGGTGGGTACTAATAAGGTTGTGACGGTGAGTTTGCCTGTGCGGGCATCTATGGCATAGGCCACAGAACCTGCAGTGAAGAGAATACGTTCGTCTTCTTTATCTTCCCAATAGGCCACTCCCCTGTTTTGGTTGACGGATTTCCGATGCCAGCTTTTGTTCTGCAAGGAATCTGCCGGATCAAACTTCCAGATTTCCTTTCCACTCGCCGCATCAAGGGCAAAGACTTTCATTCTTGGCGATACACCATATAAAACCTTATTCACAACAATCGG
>JAUMAI010000010.1:0-2848 GCA_032116775.1 Pirellula sp.
TATGGCCGCGATTAGGGCTGCCGCCAGATAAACACGCGGATTCGTTAGTGCATTGAGATCGGGAGCTTGTAAAAAGTTCCAGACTTTCCCCCAGTCGCTCGTGATGGGAACTTGAAAAAGATGCTTACCCTCAATAGTCCATGGCTGTCCGAGCGCCGCAAAGAATGTGCTAGCTAGCGTCGCCAGTACGATCACAACTAACGTAGACGGCAAAAAGATTTTCTTCGAAAAATTGCGATGTTCCAACGCAATCAAGACCAGGAAACATGCAATTCCAATCGTGGCGGAACCTATATGCCAATCGGAGCCCATCGAGAATAGCTCACTGAAGGTGGTTTCACGGTCGGGCTGCCAAAAAGCCATTTCACCTTCCGGATCGGCATCATGTCCAAGCATGTGCGGAATCTGCTTCAAGATGAAAATCACCCCAAAAGCGACTAGCACGCCGCGTATTACGGAGGTTGGGATAAAGTCCGCAAAGAATCCGACCTTGAAAACGCCCGCTAAGATCTGTAGCAGACCCGCCAACACGGTCGCCATCAGTATCGCTTCAAATGATCCAAGAAGTGCGAGTTGGGTCGTAATAATGACAATTAGGCCAGGTGACGGACCTGTAACGCTGATTTGTGAGCCTGAAATAAAACCAACCAGAATGCCGCCGATGATACCTGCCAGCAAACCGCTGGCAGGGGGCATGCCGGTTGCCTGAGCCACACCTAAACTAAGCGGCACCGCTACCAAGAAAATAACTAAGCCAGACAGAAAATCGTCGAGAGTGGATTTATTCTGTTTAAATGAGAACGCTTCCATGTTCCTACGCCTTTTAAAGTCCGGTTGCGGAAAGGATCGTGAAAGAGGCTTGGAGCCTAAATCAGCCGCAATTTTGGCAATGGAAGCTAAATTGGACAACCTTAATATTTATTAAGGATAGCGTTTTTGGCTGGAAAAAGCTGGAATTTATTTGCCAGTTGACCACGGCTGGACGCAGATGGCGAAAATCGCCGCTTCTAGGGGGAGTCTGCGATGTCAAGCCGCAGGTTTGGTCAACTGAGTTGCCAGAACAATCTTCAACCCTGAAGTCTGGAAGAAACTCGTTTGATGATTGCGCTGCGAACCAGCGAAGGCAGCCTGCTTCAGCTATTGCAAAACCCACAGCCGACGGACGCATGGAGGACCGTTTTCGATCACTTTACGGTTACCACGGCTTGGCGAAGATGGAAGCTTCGTGGGCTATCTCCATCGGCTCCAATCGAACGCCTTCGATCGGCTTGGCAGTCTGTTGGCAGGCTAATCAGCTAGGCTGGAAAAGCTGATGGTTGAGGCCAATGGAGTGTACAACATCGATTTGACCCGTTTGCACGTCGTACATCATCCCAACCATTGCGACGCGTTCCTCTTCGGTCAGCTTGCGGACCGTTGAGCTAAGTTGGCGAATCCGTTCGGTAGCAAACATCACATGTTGACGAGTGACTGCATCGATGAAGCGGGGATCATCCAGTTTCGGTTGTTGATCCCATTGCTTGGTAACACTTTCCAGCGCTGGCTTAATCTCGTCAGCAATACTTTGGAAATGCGTACCGTACCGTTCCGCATCTCCCTTATCTGCATTCCAGAGAAGTTCAATAGCGGAAGCTATGATATGAGAACGCGTATGCCCTAAGACGACGACCAGTTTTGCACCAGAAACCTGACAGCCATATTCGATACTAGCCAACACTCGTGGCCCAATCATGGCATTGCCTGCCAAGCAAATGTTCATAATGTCACCCACTCCCAAATCGAAAATCAACTCCGTTGGGGTGCGAGCGTCGATACAACTGAGAACAACGGCCATGGGATAAGGAGCTTCGGAGGTACTTTTAATTTGGCGCCCCGAGTCGCGGGCGAGAGCATGTCCGGTTCTGAAACGCTCATTTCCCTCTTTCAAAATGCGCACAACATCGGCCGGTGTCATTGATGCCTGCAATTCTTTGGTTGAGAAATCGACATACTGCAAGTCATCACGCATCTCGTACTTATCCTGAAATCCTTTCATGCTCACCTGCACATCGTGTGCCGGTGCAATCTTATTGCGATAGTCTCGAATAAGTGCCAAGATGTCTGGGTCGATATAGTCTGTTCGACTGGCATCGATTAGTACCTTACCACCTGCAGGAACTCCTCGAAGAGTGCTGTCCAAGGCTGCTCGATTTAGAAAGCTTACTTGATTAGCGAGCTCGATGTGTAGGACATCGCCGCCGAGATGTTTTTCCAAGATGCGGCGAATCGGTCGACGATAATTGCTGTGCAAAATGAAGGCGATGCTGCAGGCGAGGCCAATTAAGATTCCGATCAGTAAGTCAGTGGCGACAATCGCCACGACCGTGATCGCATAAGGTGCGAACTGATAAATTCCGGCCTGCCATAATTCACGAATCATCTTGGGCGAAACAAGTTTAAAACCCGTTACCATCAACACGGCGGCTAAGCTCGCGTGGGGGATCATGTTTAATAGTTGCGGCAAGCAGAGTACAAAGGCGAACAATAGGACTCCATGTATTATCGCCGAAAGTTTTGTTTGTCCTCCTGAGTTTATATTCACCGAACTCCGAACGATAACACTGGTCATCGGTAAGCCCCCGATTAAACCAGCCAGCACATTTCCAATACCTTGGGCGATAAGTTCCCGATTAGGTGGAGAGTAACGTTGCTTCGTGTCCAGGTTGTCCACTGCTTCCAGGTTGAGAAGGGTTTCCAGTGACGCAACAATCGCGATCGTCAAGCCCGCCACGTAGACCGCAGGGGAAATCAATGCCGAGAAATCAGGCGTTCGGATGAGCGTGAAGGTTTCACCCCAGGAGGCTACGAC
>JAUMAI010000010.1:2858-12261 GCA_032116775.1 Pirellula sp.
CAGGAACTTTTACGAGCATCTTTTCTGGAATCGAAACCGTCATGCCCAGCTTTGGTAACAACCACGTAGCTAAAATACCTATGGCAACAACTATAAGAGGTGCTGGGACGATCGACTTCTTTAGCAGTTTTATTTTGTCCCATAGGATCAGAAAGAGCATCGATCCGACTCCGATCGTCAGAGGAGCAATCAGGTATTCACCCTGAAGCAGATCCAACAGACCGGCAAAGATATTCTCATGTTTGACCGGATGTGCGGCATGTTCTTCCGCAGTTTTCGCGGCGACTTCAGCTGTCAGTTGATGGCCGAGCACTTTCGGTAATTGTTTAATGATTAATATCGCGCCGATGGCTGACAGCAAGCCTTTGATAACGCTCGATGGTACGAAAGCAGATATGATGCCTGCTTTAGCGATACCCAAAATAATCTGTATCACACCGGCCACGAGGACTGCGGCTAAAAAAGATTCAAATGTTCCCAAATTGGCTAGTTGCGCTGCTACGATGGCGGTCAGGCCAGCCGCTGGACCGCTCACACTGGTATGTGATCCCGAGAGGATCCCAACAATAATTCCACCAATGATGCCGCTCACCAAACCGGAGAATGGGTCTGCATTGGAAGCCATGGCAATGCCCAGGCACAGCGGCAACGCAACCAAGAAGACAACAATACCAGCGATTAAATCTTTGATTAAAGAGGCTGTCTTGCTCAGATTCCGCTCAGTCGTTGCCGCCACTTTTTACTCCTAGTCAAAAAATTGGGAAAATAGTCGGTATGACTTTTCCAAAACCTACCTTCTCTGGAGCCTCATTTCATCCATGAAAAATCTGTCAAGATTGGTGAAGCGGGGGTACCAGGCAGTCTTACTTGCCCACCCGATTCATTCCGTCGATGCTATTGTCTTGTCGATAGTTCTCAAACTTAAAATATCGTCTTTCTTGATCGCGGTGCGTAGATGATTGGCAAACTGTACGATTTGTAACATCTCTTTTTCGTTAGGAATACACGGGTTAGCGACACTCTGGGTAAGGTTCCTGACGACCTGCCATTTCCCTCAGACGTCTCCACCGTTAGTAAAGATTCATTGCCGAATCTTCGATTCCGCAGCGATGACTATCCAATTTCGCAGCTTTCCTCAACCTTATTTATGAGAGTTGCAGGGAAATATTGACTTTTTATCTTTCGAACAGGTAGCATCAAGAGACAACAGCATCAAAACCGTCAACTCTGGTTTACAGTTGCGCGGCTGCCTGCTATCGACGCCTACAGGTGAAGCCGCTAAGCCTTCTCTGGTTCCCACCTCACCAAACTGCTTCACGTTTACTCACCCTAAAGCCTTCGGCCTGACTGAATCCATATGGTTTCCATATCACCTTGCTCTTGCCGCCACACTTCGCATTTGCTGCTCCAGTTCGCAGGGGCGTTGATTGGTTGGGGGCTTTACCTTGCAACTGCCGTAATCGCACAAGAACCGGCAGGTGTCGCAACTCCGAATGCCGACGATCTAGAGTTTGTAAAGCTAGGAACTTCATTTCAAATTGAGGCTCTGCCGCTGTTGCAGAAATTTTGTAGCGATTGCCATGGCGCTCAACTCGCCGAGGCAGAGATCGACTTCGAGCTTTTTAAGCGAGAGCCCAAGACCTCCTTGTCGGCCTATACCACGCTCTGGCAAAGAGTATTGGAAGTCATTGACACGGCGCAAATGCCTCCTCAAGACTCGCCACAATTTGCGGCCGCTGAGAAGACGCAATTGCTCCGTTGGATCAATGCTTTTCTGGCGTATGAAGCCGAGAAAACAGCAGGTGATCCGGGACCGGTTGTGTTGCGACGACTGAGCAATTCGCAATATACCTACACACTGCGGGATCTGACCGGCATCTCAACTCTTGACCCAGCCGCGGAGTTCCCTGTTGATGGTGCAGCGGGTGAAGGTTTCACCAATACGGGCAATGCGTTGGTGATGTCGCCAGCCTTGGTTACTAAATATCTCGATGCCGCCAAAGGTGTTGCCAAGCATATGGTCCTACTGCCCGATGGTATCGAGTTCTCGCCCGATACAACGCCGGCCGATTGGACGAATGAAAAACTTAAAAGCATTCGCGACTTCTACGGTCGTTATACCGCCGATGATTCCAATGGAGGTTCGGTCAATCTTCAGGGAATCGTGTTCGATACCAATCAGGGAGGCCGATTACCTCTACAGAAATATCTACAAGTCATTCTTGATAATGCTTCGATTCTGGAGCGAGATCCGAAAGCTATCGCTCAAATCGCAGGCACCGAAAGGTTGAGCCCAAAATACATCGGCTTGTTGGTGGATTCATTGAAAAGTGGGGATACCAATGTCTTCTTGGCACCGCTGCACTCCAGTTGGCAACAAGCCGTGGAAGGTAAAAAGTTTAGCCCAGCCGAAGTTGAAGGATTGGTCGGTTATATTCGCCAGTGGCAAGCTGCCTTATATCGTTTCACGACAGTCGGTCACATTGGCAAAGTGGGTGGACCGAAGCGTTGGCTCGAGACCATAGAACCGCTTGCGTCCAGAGCGACTGTGCGGCAAAGTTTGCCAGCTGCCAATCCAACCGGGCTTATCGAACTTTCATTGCTGACCACCTCAGCGGGCGATACAGGAGAGAAAGATTTTGCACGTTGGGAAAACATTCGTCTGGTCGCAGCTGGTAAGCGAGATTTGCCGCTTCGCGATCTGGCGGTTATCACACAAGCGTTGACTGAACGTCGAAGCGAAACGCTGAACAAAATTGGGGCCTATTTAAGTGCCATCGATAGCGTCCAGCAGACGCTTGCTCAAGCTTCTCCTGTCGATTCTGCTAACGAAAATACTGCGACTAAAAATGTAGATATCGAGCAGGTTGCGGCTAAGTACGAATTGGATCGCGAAGTGTTGACCGCTTGGCTTAACTATCTCGGTATCTCTGTAGCTGGCCCGGTCAAAATTGAAAATCATCTGACCAATAAAATGTTGAATTCTTCAGGCTATGAATTCATATCAGGTTGGGGGGCGCCGGAAACTCCTCTCGTTCTAGCAAATTCATCCGATTCCCATGTGCGTATCCCCGGTAACGCTTGGCCGCATAAAGTGGTTGTCCATCCATCACCGACACTCGAGATTGCAGTTGCTTGGCTCAGTCCCGTGGCGATGTCGGCGAAAATTACCGGTGATATTACGCATGCACACCCTGAGTGCGGTAACGGGGTGACGTGGAGATTGGAACTCAGGAGACAGCAACGTAGGCAAGTCTTGGCACAAGGGGTGTCGCACGGTGGTAATCCAGTCCCTCTTCCAGAACTAAATAAGCTGGAAGTGAAACCAGGTGATGCCATTGTACTTTCGATCGGGCCACGTGATGGCAATCACTCCTGCGATCTGACAAAGGTTGATTTGACGATTGCGAATGTGAACCAACCGGAGCAGGTATGGGATTTAGGCAGCGATGTCTCTCCCGATATTTTGGCTGGTAATCCTCATGCCGATCGGCAAGGTAATTCCGCAGTTTGGCATTTCTTCACGGAAGCTTTGGCGAACTCCGGTAGCGTCGGTCCTACTCTACCTGCAGGTTCCCTGTTGTCCCAATGGCTGGAAACTGCCGATGCGGCAACCAAACAGCAGTTGGCTGAGCAGATTCGCGCATTGGTGCAAGGTGCTCCACCTAGTGATACAGCCTCACCTGATGCTGTCCTTTACCAACAAGTAACCTCTCTGCAAGGCCCGCTACTGGGAGGCCCATTGCTTGCAGGTGCCTCGCTAGATTTGACATCGGCTGCGAATGGTCAGCCAGCAAAGGGGAGTGTCAAGCAAGATGCATTATCGGTGAAAATGCAAACACTCTCTGACAAACGCCCACTGATTTTCGATGGAGTGGACGTCGTCGTCAAAGCTCCAGAATCGATTTATTTGCAACTCCCAGCGGAACTTTTAAGTGGTTATGAAATCGTTGCCGATGTGCGACTGGATGAGAAAGCGGCCGGGGAGGGAAGCGTTCAAGCTTACGCTATGCCTGGCAGCATAGAGCCACCAACCGCTTTGACCGCTGGCAAGGCAACGAGCGATACCGGTAAGGGGACTTGGACTGACGGACTTCAGCCCGCCTCAAACAGCAATCCAATTCTGGTGGATGATAGCGGGGCAACTCGAGAGAAAATCATCAAGCAACTTTCCGATTTTCGCGATCTGTTTCCACCCGCGCTGTGCTATGTCAAGATCGTTCCGGTCGACGAGGTGGTAACGCTGACCCTGTTTTATCGAGAAGATGATCATCTCAAACGTTTGATGTTGGATGAGCAGCAGGCTGCTCAATTGGATCGCTTGTGGGATCAGTTGCACTTCGTAAGTCGCGATGCATTGAAGTTGGTCGATGCATTTGCGCAGTTGATGGAGTATGCAACTCAAGATGCCGATCCATCGGTTTTCGAGCCCTTGCGGGAGCCGATTATGTCGAGCGCTAAAAAATTTGAGCAGCAACTGCTCGATTCACAGCCCAAGCATGTCGCCGCAGTGATCGATTTCGCCAAACGAGCCTACCGAAGACCCCTTCATCCGGATGAAGCGATGGAGCTTGAGGCGTTTTACGCCGCTCTGCGTCGCGAAGAGATACCGCATGAGGAAGCGATCAGTTTGTTGTTGTCGCGTGTCTTGGTATCACCTGCATTTTTATATCGAACCGAAGTTCCTCCAGTGGGTAGTGAACCTGGGTCTGTTGGCCATTTCGAATTGGCCAACAGATTAAGTTATTTTCTCTGGTCATCCTTGCCGGACCACGAATTGATCGATGTCGCTTCGACAGGTGATATTGCGAATGGACCTGTGCTCGTCGGTCAAGCCAAGCGCATGTTGCAGGACTCCCGCGGTGAACGGTTGGCCAAAGAGTTTGCAACGTATTGGCTGCACATCGCCAACTTCGATCAATTTGACGAAAAGAGCGACCAGTTCTTTCCGACGTTCGCTCCGCTACGCGAGCCGATGTATCAAGAATCGATGATGTTCTTCACGCATTTATTTCGCAATGACCGATCGATCTTAGAAATTCTTTCGGCCGATTACACCTTTTTAAATGCTCCGTTGTCCGCACATTACGGGTTTGGCAATGTTTCCGGGAATGATTGGCAAAAGGTTCAATATCCGGCGGATCAACAGCGGTCAGGTGTTTTAGGGCAGGCCACGATTTTATCGACTTTGGCCGGTGCTTCCCGCACCAGCCCCATTTTACGTGGTAATTGGGTAAGCGAAGTATTGCTCGGTGAGAAATTGCCCAAGCCTCCGAAGGGAGTTCCTCCCTTACCCGACGATGTCGCTGGTCGCGGTGGACTGTCGATGCGTGAATTAGTCGAATTGCATGGCAGCAATGAAAAATGTGCGGTTTGCCATCAGAGAATCGATCCCCTTGGTTTTTCAATGGAAAATTTTGATGCCATTGGCCGATGGCGCACCACAGATGAAGCCGAAAAGCCGATCGATGTCGCAGTTACTACCATTGACGGCCAGAAGTTTTCTGGCGTGAATGGCCTGCGCGATTATCTTTTACAACATCGTCGCGATGATTTTGTGCGACAATTTTGTAAAAAACTAGCTGGATTTGCACTCGGCCGAGCGATTCAATTGTCGGATCGTGGTTTGATTGATCAAATGATGAAATCGCTGGAGAAAAACGACTATCGTTTCTCGGCGGCCCTGGAACCTCTCTTGTTGAGTCGTCAGTTCCGAGAAATTCGAGGCCGTGATGCGATCTTCGAGGAAGCAGAAAAATAAAATGCTGTAGATTCCTTCGGGATGTAGAGTTAACGTCAAGCGCTGAGCGTTAATCGCTTCGCTTAGATCGTTAAATGTAGTGAGTAGTGAAGGTCTCGTGAGCTTGTTCGCTTGTTACTAAAAGGACACCGGGGTCATGATGAAACGTCTCTCCCAACCATTCACACGCCGGACGATGTTGCGCGGTATCGGGGTCAGTATGATGCTTCCCTGGATGGAGTCGCTGTCGGCGTGGGGTAACGAGAAGGCTAAGGCCACGGAGAACAATGAAGCACCTGTTCGCTTGGCTGTGCTATTCTCTGGCAATGGCTTTCATGGACGTGAATGGTGGGCCAAGGGAGAAGGAGCTCAGATGGAATTAGGGCGCGTGTTGCACCCTTTAAATGATTTTCGAGAGCAACTTCTCTTCATTCGTGGTCTTTACAACGAAGAAGCCTTGAAGGGTAACATTCATTCCTCGCAAACTGGCAATATTCTATCTGGTGCTCCTTTAGCTTCGGGTGGTGAGATACGTTCGGGGACCAGCATCGACCAATATATTGCCCAGAGCCATGGGAACCAAACAAAGGTTCCGAGTTTAGTTTTAGGCTGCGAAAAATCGAATCCTTCGGTGCATAAAAACTATTCGATGCTTTACAGCTCGCACATTTCGTGGTCATCCCCGACCACTCCAACGCCTTTGGAGTTATATCCCGCTTTAGCATTTGACCGGCTATTTAAAGACGATGTCCAACGCGGTGATAAGAGTGTACTGGATGCTGTTTTAGCGGATGCGACCGATTTGCGAAGACAAATCAGTGCTCGCGATCAACGCAAGCTGGATGAGTATTTGGATTCGGTGCGCGAAGTTGAGGTGCGTATCGAAAGAGCGGGCAAAAATGGAGAGTTGCAAGGTTGGCGTCCAACGCTGGATAAGCCGAATATTCAGCGGCCTGCCGATGGAATTCCGCAGAATATCGCGGAGCATATGCGTTTGATGTGCGATATTTTAGTTCTGGGTTTTCAAACCGATACAACCCGTGTCGCTACGTTGAAATTAAATAACGATCATTCATCCTTGCGTTTTCCTCATTTGAATGTGGATTACATGATCCATCACTTGTTATCTCATTCGGATACAGAGGATTGGTTGAAGGTGAATCAGTTCTTCGTGGAGCAAGTCGCCTACATTGCGAAAAGATTGTCAGAGATCCAGGAAGGTGAGCGAACTGCGCTGGATAACTCCATGATCATGTTTTGTTCGAGTATGATGTCTGGATCGCATGATGCGACTCAATTGCCAGTCATTATGGTTGGTAAGGGAGGTGGAAAGATTCAGACCGGTAAAGTTTTAGATTATCTCGGCCAGCCGAATCGCCAGATGTGCCGGCTCTATCTCTCGATGTTAGATAAGGTGGGGATCAATCAAGATCGCTTCGGTGACGCTGCCGAGCCCCTCAGTATTTAGCTTTGCGCGATCGGCCAACAATTTATTACCAGTGCGATGCGGGCGTCTCGTCCGCATCGCACCACTAACGCAGCCCTCTGCTGTCTGTCTCTTCTCGGTGCGTGGTCGCCACGCCCGCATAGCCGCTGAAAGTGCCACTCGCACAGTGGGATAAAGAACTCCGGACGTGCGTTACTTGGAAGCAGTTGCAGCTATCTTTGGATTGGTGCTACGACCGTCGACCGACTAATCAACTTCGTAGTAGCCATCTTCAAAGCTGCCTCGATCTCCTTCGGATTTCCATTCCATCCGTTTTTTGGCTGCGTCTTGCTTAATTGTGAATTTGAAGCTTTCACCTTCAGTATTTTTGCCAGTACCCGTAAAGCCACCTTCGGCAGGTGTCAGCGTTGCTTCGGAAAGATTAAGGCTCTTTTTGATTTGAGCTTCGACCTGAGCTTGATTCCAGGTGCCTGGGTTGCTGGCGCCACGGTTGCAACCGCTGATGAGGATCGAAAAGGTAAGTACGCAGATAGCAAGTAGCGCATGGAATTTCATAGAGAGGCTTTCTTCGATGAAAAAATGAACCGGCGAGAAAAGGGAAACCGAGGCGTTGTTACGTTTCCAGAACTGACGACGCTGGTTGAATGTACCGGATTGTAATCGCTGCAGCGAAGTAAAAAAGAGTGGAAGCTTGCTGAGCTTGGCTAAGGGCGATGGGAGCGGGCGGATTCGATCAAGGTCTGGGCCCCTTGACGAATAAGCTCGTTTGCTCCCTCTTGGCCTTGGAGGAAAGCTTGGTCCCAGTCGGCGAGGGTATCGATTGATAGTACAGTTTGTCCATCCAGGGAAAGCACTCTTGCTTCAAGCCTTAATTTTTCGCCTTGCGGCCGTCCCCATGCGGCCACAGGTGCCAGGCACCCGCCGCGTAAATGCGATAACAAACTCCGTTCCGCGATTACCGCTGCCTGGGAGGCTGCGTCGTTTAGGGGTTGTAGGGCATTGAAAGTGTCGGCATCTTCAGAGCGAATCTCCAAGCCGAGGGCGCCTTGGCCAACGGCTGGCAGGACACGCTCGAGCGGCAGGTATTGAGCAACGCGATCCAAGTAACCAAGTCGATGAAGTCCCGCTTGGGCTAAGACGATTGCATCGTACTGTCCTTCATCCTGTTTTTTGATCCGTGTTTCGACATTGCCACGAATGTCTAGTATTTCTAGGTCGTTTCGCCAGGCCCGTAATTGGGCGGCGCGACGTAGGCTTCCCGTGCCAATTCTCGCACCGGCAGGTAGTGACTCGATGGTTATTCCTGGCTTGGCAATCAAGCAATCACCAACGACTTCACGAGACGGCACGGCAGCTAAACGAAGTCCCTCAATGGTTTGCGTCGGCAAGTCTTTGAGGCTATGAACTGCCAGGTCAATTTCTTTTTCCAGCAAAGCTCGTTGAATTTCCTTGGTGAACAAACCTTGGCCACCAACAGTACCCAGTGGCTGGGTAGTTACGTCGCCCTGTGTCGTAATCCAGACCATTTCCACGGTATGACCGAGTTGTCTCAGTTGGTCAGCAACCCATTCCGCTTGCCAGCGAGCCAGCGGGCTTTTGCGAGTTCCGAGACGAATGTGGGTAGGTCTTACTTGCGACACGTAGTCTTCCTTTGGTGGGGAACTCTGGAGGGTTTTCGTGGGTTTGGTGCGACTAAGTTAGGTGATAGGCAACTGGTTATACACCGCTGGTTCTTTATCGAGCAATCGCTACTCACTCCTTCGCCCATCGCAGCCGACTTTTCCCCTAATTTCCCTAAGAAATCACTCATCTGGCCGAATTAAACCAAGCTGGAAGCGTCTACTGTTATCGATCTACTTAGCTGCGTCGGTAGGGCAGCCACGCTTCTAAATCCGAAATGGCAAGTTCAAAAAAATGAGAATTTTTTTGAACAATCGAGCCGCGACGGGCGTCTGGAGTCAAGAGGACGATTTTATTCACTCAACCAGGGGCCGGACGACCTAAGTTACTGTTTGGCATAGACTTAAGGCGCGTCATATCGACTCGATCGCTCACCGCACAGAGCTCACTGCACACCATCGGTTGTGGCGGGAGTGGAAATGCTAGC
Source organism: Pirellula sp. (assembly GCA_032116775.1). Taxonomy (GTDB): domain Bacteria; phylum Planctomycetota; class Planctomycetia; order Pirellulales; family Pirellulaceae; genus JAFLCP01. Next base: position 12,153 of record JAUMAI010000010.1, read on the forward strand.
ACGCTTTGTTGCGCTAGCAATCGGTTGGTGCCCCAAGATGTTGATTTCTCTTGAGCTTTAAAAATCCTGCGGTAATCTTCTCCCCGTTGGTTGTGGCCAGCCGGTAAGT
>JAUMAI010000011.1:0-3613 GCA_032116775.1 Pirellula sp.
AGGCTGTTACGGAGCAACTGAAGTTTCCACACCCAATATCGATCGCCTTGCGTCAGAAGGGCGTCGTTTCACCAGCGGATACTGCTCAGCATCTACCTGCACTCCAACTCGCTATTCCTTCCTCACTGGTACTTATGCATTTCGCCAAAAAGGAACTGGTGTTGCCCCACCTAACAGTCCTGCTTTGATTCAACCCACGACACCAACGATCGCCAGCATACTGTCGGAAGCTGGCTATCAAACGGCCGTTATTGGAAAATGGCATCTCGGCCTTGGTGGCCCACAAGGCCCTGATTGGAACGGCAAACTTAGCCCTGGTCCTTTGGATATTGGTTTTTCCCATTCTTTTCTTCTTCCAACCACCAATGATAGAGTTCCACAAGTCATCGTCAACGACTATCACGTTTTAAACCTCGATCCAGCAGATCCACTGTGGGTTGGAGAAAAACAACCCAGTCCTGACCATCCAACGGGAGTGTCACATCGCGCCACGCTGAAGATGGATTGGTCTCATGGACATAATGCAACTATTCATAACGGTGTAAGCCGTATCGGTTTTTATACCGGTGGAACCAAAGCGCGTTTTCGTGACGAGGACCTTTCCGATCATTGGATTAATGAATCGAAGAAATGGCTAGCCAGTAACAAAGACAATCCCTTCTTCTTGTTTTTTGCATCTCATGCTATCCACGTTCCACGAGTCGTTCACGAACGTTTTCAAGGTGCTACCAAATTGGGCCCACGAGGTGATGCAATTGTGGAATTCGACTGGTGTATAGGCGAGTTAGTAAAAACCTTAGATGAACTCAAGCTGCGAGAAAACACCCTCATCGTCATCTGCAGCGATAATGGACCAGTATTAGATGACGGCTATGTCGACCAAGCCATTGAGAATCTCGGTAAACATGATCCGAACGGTCCATTTAAAGGTGGCAAATACAACGTCTTCGAGGGTGGTACGAGAACTCCGTTTATTGCCTATTGGCCTGGCACAATCACCCCCTCTGTCAGCGACGACATCATTTGCACGATCGACTTACCAGTAACTTTGGGCAGTATTGCTAGAGCGAAAATACCAGAAGAAGGCATGCTCGACAGTTTCAATCTTTCCGGAATCTTACTGGGAGAGTCAACCGCCGTGGGTCGCCCCCATCTGATCCAACAAGATAACGGACAGGCAGGAAACTTCGGTTATCGCGAAGGAAAATGGAAGCTAGTAAGACTTGATTCGCAACGATCGACCAATGTGTTTCTGCGTTTAACCCCAACGAAACTTCCTAAGTATCAACTGTTCGATCTCTCAACGGATGCCGCAGAGGAAAATAATCTCGCTGAAAAACATCCCGACTTGACCGAGCAAATGCGTCAGCGATTAGAAAAATTAATTGCCGACGGTCGCACACGCCAATAAAGTCTTACTCTTACTTGCCCCCAACCGTTTGGTTTGTTGTTTATATGCTCTTCTCAAAACATTTTCGCGTTGCGACTGATTCTCTTCTCTTCCTTTTCATGCTAGTGGGATTGGCGCTAAACGCGTGCGCTGCCGACAGACCAAATATTCTGTTAATCGTCGCCGATGATTTAGGCTGGAGTGATGTAGGTTGGCATCGAGGATTCAGCAAAACCCCCAACATGGATCAACTGGTCCGAACAGGTGTCGAACTAGATCGACATTACGTCCAACCGGTTTGCACGCCCACTCGAGCGGCCTTGATGACAGGTCGCTATCCAGGTCGATTCGGACCACAAGCGCTTAGTCCAAGCAATCTTCGGGCTCTACCGCTGGGCACTATCACCTTAGCCTCCTTCCTAAAATCTCAGGGTTACAGTACGCACTTAAGTGGTAAATGGCATTTAGGAGCTAAAGCGGAATGGATTCCAAATCACTACGGCTTTGACACTAGCTATGGCACATTAACAGGTGCTGCTGATCCATGGACACACAAATACCGCGCTGGCAATCCTTATGAGGATACCTGGCACCGCGATGGGAAGATATTCAATGAGTCAGGTAACGCGACCGAACTGATTGCCGCTGAGGCTGTACGTCGAATTCAGTCAGCCAAACAACCCTGGTTCATGTATGTTCCTTTTCATGCAGTCCACACGCCTGTCGATGCGCCTGAAGAATACAAAAAACTGTACGACGGAATATCCTTCTCTGACGATCCAGCCAAACATGATTCTCGCCTCAGAATGGCTGCTATGGTCTCTCAACTCGATGCGAAAATTGGCGAGTTCGTTAAGACCATTCGAGCCAAAGGGGAACTTGAAAACACGTTAATCATTTTCACAAGTGACAATGGTGGGATTGAAGGTCTAAAGAATAACTATGTTGGAACGGTTCCAGATTCTCCGTTGAATAGTGAGAATGATCCACTACGAGGCCAGAAAAATACGCTCTATGAAGGTGGGACCAGAGTCTGTGCTTTCGCAAATTGGCCAGGTAAACTGACTCCGAGCATCAACGCAACCCCAATGCACTGCGTTGATTGGCTCCCAACGATCGCAGGGATTTTGAACGTTAAGCTACCCAACGAAATTGAGATCGACGGGATAAGCCAATGGTCCACTATTAATTCAGGCACTACGACAACCCGCAGTCGACCAATCTACATTGCCAAAACGAACGAACGTAGCTTGCAATTCGACGGCTGGAAATTAATTCGTCGCGATAGTGGCAAACATGAACTATTCAATCTGAACCTGGATCCTTACGAGAAAAACAATCTTATTGATTCAGAGACCACTCAAGTCTCTCTTTTACAGGCACTGCTAAAAGAGGAACGCGAAAAAGATCTCAAAACTCTTCCGGAAGACCTAAAGGGACTTCCCAATTAATCTACGAATCGCTTTCTCTAGGTAGAAAGACCAACAAATGCGAACAATTTTTACGTTCATCCTCGCCTCGCTTTTCTCCTTGCTGACAACCTATGTACGAGCAAATGACAAACCAAATATCATCTTTCTGTTTGCTGATGACCAAACTACCAGTACTCTCGGTTGTTATGGAAACAAACTGATAAAGACACCGAACCTTGATTCGCTAGCTGCACGAGGTACACGATTCAACAATGCTTTTGTCAGTCATTCGATCTGCTGGGTAAGCCGTACTACCGTTTTAACTGGCTTGACGGGTAGAACTTATGGTACTCCTGGTAACCAGGAACTAGCTCGCCCCGAGGCAGTCAAAACTCTATACACCGACTTACTTCGTCAAAGTGGCTATAAGACTGGTTTTATTGGCAAGTGGCACGCCACAATGCCAACTGAGTTCAAACCGCAAGACCACTTTGACGTCTATCAATCCATCGATCGCAATCCTTACTATAAAAAACAGCCGGATGGTTCACTCAAACATGAGACGGATCTCATTGTGGACCGAGGAATTGAGTTCATCGATACTCAAAGTACCGAAGGTCCATTCGCACTGAATCTCTGGTTCAATGCGTGCCACGCAGAAGATGACGATCGCCGCCCAGGAATCGGACACTATCCTTGGCCTGAATCCACGAATGGCATGTATGAAGACATAACCATCCCGCCACCTCCCTTAAATGACCCAGCCATTTTTGACGCTTTACCACAGTTTTTGCGTGTGAGTATTAATCGC
>JAUMAI010000012.1:0-9958 GCA_032116775.1 Pirellula sp.
GCCGTCACCATACCGAGAGATATTCTGCGGTCAATACGCAGAACCAAGCCACACTAGAACTGCGGTTCTTCCGTGGCACTATGAACACCAGCACAATTCTATCAGCACTAGACCTAGTGCAAGCCATGGTAGAATATACTAGAGACCTACGACTTGATGAAGTCAAGTTAGGTGCGCTAGATTGGGAATGGTTCGCCGATTATGTACGAGATAATAACGGACTATATCCCGACCTATACTCTCGCCTACCACGGCTTGCAAGTGTAGATATTAACCGACCAGTAACAATGAACGCATAAGGAAAGGGGAAAGATATGTGCGTACTCGTAGTATGTAAGCCTAATCACACACCGACACACGCAGAACTAACTAAGGGTGCTTGCGCCAACCCACACGGGTTCGGGTTTGCTATCGTAGCAGACGGCAAGATTATCTCCGAGCGTTCTATGTCGTACAAGAAGTCTATCGCAGCAGCCATGATAAAGAATTTGGGGCTAGATGTATGAAGCTGACTGACATCTCCGCCACAGGCGCCTCGCGGGTGGCCACCGCTAAGTTGGCGCACCAAGTGCAAAAGGCTAGTGTTGCCGCTGGTAAAGAGCCGCGCACGAATCTTGCAGTGGTCGGCATCTCACTCGGCCAAGCGCAGTCTACTGGTGATACTTCTAGGGTGACGCTAGGCACCGCCCTTGGCGGCACTAAGAAGACGCCCATGCTTCGCCGCCCGATGGGACCTGTCAACGAATCAATTAGCGCAGCTGATGCTTGGGAACTTCTTGAGCGCCTAGGCGATGAGATCAATGAGCCTCTAGTGCCAGCCCACCTAGCCAGGGCAGAATTCAACAAGAGTGAGGTAGCCGAAGCCGCAGTTTACATCATGCGTCTGTACTTTGCTGACGAGGAGGAGACTGCCTATAGAATTCTTAACCTCCTGTCTACTGTCCGCACCCACTCCCAATCAGCGATAAGCGTTGTACGTCCAGTGGCAGACGTGCAACAGACTATAGTGGCAGACTTAGATTCAGTTCTTTTTCCAGAACTCAAGCAGCTCTTGACCGCCGCCTCCGAATTTACTGAGTCTGCCGCAAAAATCAGCGGCACCATAGACATGATTCAGAGTGCATGCGAATTCATCGAGATGTGCCACAAAAAGACCGTCGATGTGCACGCACCGGCGCACCAGGCGTCCTTTTGCCGCGCGGCGCTCAAGCGCCTGGGAATGCTTAAATGAGATTCAAGGACCTCATCACTGAAGCTCCTAGCAAGCCCGTAAATGGTCGTGTGCAGCTCATAAATGATCTGCTAAGAGAGACTGATTCTAACTACAAGATGAAGCTAGTGCCGCTCATGCTTGATGAGGCGATGACTGAGGCCATCCATATGATGAAGCGCATTCACCGCGGCGCTGATGATGATGAAATCATCTCAAACGTTGCGCTGCTTGAGCAAGCCATGAAAAACACGCGCAAGGCCATTCTTCCATTTCCAACTCTTGCTCGCAGCATGGAGCATGATGGGGTATGGTTCGACAATGAAACTGTCAACATGGCCATGAACGCCGTGCAGACTCATCAATTCAGCATTGCAGACTCGGCATCCCTACTCCAAAATCTTCATGTGCTGCTTCTAGCCATGACTGGTCTCTATCGCCTCTACATAGGGCACGCCGGCCATGATGGTCTAACGATGGACGAAGCCGAGCGGGCGTTTCTCAAGGCAGGCTTCAAGAAGCTAGGCATCATAGACTGAAGCACTGATGGCGGGGGTTTTCCTCGCCCCTCATTCCTCTGGTGGCACGAAAACACAACATGTAACAGACCTGCGCGTCGTTACAATTCTCTTAACACGAAACCCGCCATCAGCTTACAATAGCATTATCGGTTGAGCACAAGCTGCAAAGCAAGTGCAAGACTATTGGTTACAACCTCCGCTCAGGTTACAAAGTTTTTAACACTTGACTGGCAGTTGTGCTATAATAGCTTCATCCTACGGAAACTTCCTGAAGTTTGGGAGATTCCGTATAAATACTTGCAACAAATACTTCCTTACGGAGCCTAGTCAAATGTTCACCTTCAAGACGATCAAAACCACGATGTTCTGGCAGAAACGCCAGAATAATGTCGTGCGCTTTGAGCGCCATGAGATTGATACACCAGCCCTGGTCTTCGGGGAGACGCTAGCCTAAACAGCACCAGCGTCAAGCAACCAAAGACCAGGGTCCTAGCGAAAGCTAAGGACCCTGGTCTGTTTTTGGAAGCAGAACAAGCCGCTTGAAAGTCCAGCGGGATATAAACAGGATGACCGCTTTGAATCAGCCGAGTACTCTTCAGGCTGCCGAGTGCGAAAAAGGGATGGCATTTTTGATCCTGCTTTCATGAGCAGGATCCATTCTTCAACCGCTGTCTGCGATACCCGTGATCATCGGTGGGCCTCTTGTGGAAATGGCGGTTGAAGAATGGATATAGAGAGTAGTTGTACCGGCTGCATGTGGGCCTCCAAAACCCTACGGACACGGTTCGATTCCGTGGCTCTCTGCCAAAAAATTTGTTCCCCGGTACTCTAATGGTAAGAGACCTGACTGTTAATCAGACGTAAAGGACTTCGGTCGTAATATGCAGGTTCGAGCCCTGCCTGGGGAGCCAGAACAAATTGCCGCTCTCGTATAGCTGGTGCGTACATGGGACTGAAAATCCTGGGGACACGGTTCGATTCCGTGGGGTGGCACCAAAACAATGCACGCGTCATATTCTAATTGGCAAGAACGGCGACTCCAAATCGGCGGAATGTGGGTTCGAATCCTACCGCGTGTGCCAAATTCATTAGAGGTTTTTGCTGGCCGGTAGCTCAGTTGGTAGAGTGTCTGGCTGTTAACCAGAACGTCGCGGGTTCGATCCCTGCCCGGCCAGCAAAAACTTTTATGGTGTCGTTAAGATAGTGGTTATTCGCTTGGGCTGTGAACCCGAGAATGGCGGGTTCGATTCCCCCACTTCACCCCACAAATATTGGACCTGTAGCTCAATCGGGAGAGCGTCGCCCTGTCACGGCGAAGGTAGCGAGATCGAAACTCGTCAGGTCCGCCAAACATATTGGGGGTTTGTCATCTGGTGATGACCCTGCGCTTTGACCGCAGTAAGATGGGTTCGATCCCCATACCCCTTGCCAATAACAATAGAGGAGTGGCGAAATTGCGTAGACGCATCTGCCTTTGAAGCAGACGGTTGTAATGATCATGTAGGTTCGAGTCCTACCTCCTCTGCATTCGACGTATTGTTCCCATTCACTGTAAATAGGTGATAAGATGGAGACAGTATGCCAAGACGACAGAAACTTTACCACTACATCTACAAGACAACTTGTCAAATCACAGGCAAGTTCTATGTGGGGATGCACTCGACGGACAACCTCGAAGATGGGTATCTCGGCAGTGGAAAGATTCTGGGTTACTCACGCAAGAAATATGGCGACGAGAACCACAAGAAAGAAATCATTGAGAGGTGTCTTTCACGTGAAGCGCTGAAACTGCGCGAGAAGGAAATCATCAATGAAGAAATGCTGGCTAATCCGCTCAACATCAACTTGAAGTATGGTGGCGAAGGCGGATGGGATCACATTGATTTTTCGCCATTCAGAAATACAATCGTACAATCTGAAATGCAGCGACGAGGTAACGAAAAACTCAAACTGCTTTGGGCTGATGATAAATTTGCTAAAAAAGTAAGTGATAAGATTTCATCTTCATTGAAGGGAAAACAATCATTTGCCGGGCATAAGCATACGCCAGAAACAAAATTAAAGATGTCCGTGAAGGCATCTGCAAAGACTGGCAATCTCAACAGTCAATTTGGGGCTTGTTGGGTAGTAAAGAACTCAGTTGCTCGTAAGATAAAGAAGCAACAACTCGAAGAGTACCTAGCCAATGGATACTCTCGAGGTAGAAAATAATGACAACCGAACTGGAATAGTTATCAACTTTGATTCACTCTCAAATCGCCGAAAGGTTAACCTGTTCCTCTCATTTGTTGTCGTAATTCAATCCGGCTTAAGCTAATCTGGTGAAAGCGCCGCGCTGAAAACGCGGAGAGGTTGGTTCGATTCCTGGAGGTCGGGCCAAACAGTAAATAGTCCATCAACAGATTGGACATCACATGAAATCATTCGGCACCTACGTTCCACCTGAAACAGTTGGTCTGCAGTTCACCCGGCTTTCGACTCCAAAGGGAAGAGAAATGCCAAGGGCCCCTGTGACCGGCGAGCTGTTTACGATGGAAGCTGATGCCCCTGAACCAATCAACAACAGCCCATGGTACCTAAAAGGCACCTACGTTTTTAGTGGTATTCAGTGGGTGCGGCTTAGCGATGCTCTTAGACGTCGCCAGTCACAAACAATTGGCGCACAGAAAATTGAGGTGGAAACCGCCGGTTCGATGAGTTCCAAGCCAGCATGGAATAGCGGGTATGCTCTATCTGCTATCAGCATTCAGCCTTCTAACCAACGGGCCTTTATTTCAGGGGCCGCAAGTGCTTGGTTTGATGTAGCTAAGAGTGGCTACGTTTGGCTGTCGGTATTTCGCGAATCACAGCTTGTTGGCTTTGTTGTAGAATTTGTTGACGCCAATAAGCCAAGAACAATCTCATTGACGTTTACTGATTTGCCAGCTGCGCGAAAGCCAGTTACATACACGCTAAAGGCAAACACCGATCAACTCGGCTACCTTTACGTGAATCAGTGCTCACAATTTAGCTTTGATGGTGCATCGCAAACTGCATTCACCATCGCTGAAGATAACTAATCTCGCCGTCGTACAACGGACTAGTACCGGACGCTACGAACGTTCAAATGGGGGTTCGATTCCCTCCGGCGAGTCCAATTCAATACCTCGTTAGCTCAATGGTAGAGCGTCGCGTTGACATCGCGAATACAGTGGTCCGATTCCACTACGAGGTACCAAGATTTTAGGGTCTAAACTTTGACGGTGAAGCTTCGCCTCTTAAGCGACTGGAACCCGGTTCGAATCCGGGAGGCCCTACCAAAACAATAGGCATGGACTAGAATGGTTTTTAGGCTGCATTCACATTGCGGATTAGGGAGTTCGATTCTCCACTTGCCCACCAAACATGTCAACCGCTCCGCTACTCGACGGTTATCCTTTCACGATTCCCCCGTCAAACTGCACGCCGAAAGGCATTTGTTGAGACTAATTCAGGTCACAGATAACACGGTCTGTGATACAATGCAACATGCAAAAGATTGAAGACTTCATGCTAACCGAGCGGCAGTCGCACTTGCGTCTCGATGAACCTTGCGTCTTCAGAAACGCGAAGCACCGCCAAGAATGCAGAGGCATCCTCGCCCACGTTCTTGACACAACGCTTCCTGATAGAAACACCGCTCGCTTGTGTCATGCGTGTAACACCGGAGAATGTTGTAATCCCAATCACATGTATTGGGGGACATCTTCAGAGAACACCAAGGACATGTATAGAGCAAACCCAAGCCTCGCGAAGAAAATAAGCGAGGCAATGAAGAAAAGATAACAGCCCGTGCCGACTGCTGGTAACGGTCATTCCCCTTTCAAGGGAACGTCTTAGGGCTGGGGTTCGATTCCCCCACGAAGTACCAAAATTCTATACTGCGTTGGATTTCTGGTGAGATCCTCGGTCCTTCAAACCGAAGAGACGGGTTCGATTCCCGTACGCAGTTCCAAATCAATGGCGTATTCGGCTCTCTGGTGAGACCACCGCACTGTCTATGCGGGCTAGACGGGTTCGATCCCCGTATACGTCGCATTCAGGCCGCATTGTTCCCGTATTCGCTAAATAGCGGTGATGCAAAAAGGAACAGTATGCCAAGACAACAGAAACATCACCACTACATCTACAAGACAACCTGTCTGGTGACAGGGAAGTTCTACGTAGGCATGCACTCAACTGATGACATCGATGATGGGTATCTCGGCAGTGGGAAAATTCTGGGTTACTCTCGCAAGAAGTATGGCGATGAGAATCACAAGAAAGAAATATTGGAAATGTGTTCGTCTCGCGAAGCACTGAAACTACGGGAAAGAGAGATAGTCAATGAGGAACTGTTGACTGATCCACTCAATATCAATCTGAAATATGGTGGTGAGGGCGGCTGGACTAAAGTTTCTTCTATAGCCGGAAACAAATCCCCAAAACGAAATTTTGTTGTTATCCATCAAAAGATGGAACAATCTATGATTGACTCTGGCAAATGCAGATCTGTAGTGTCAAGTGTCTCTCTAAAACACTCACACTCTGCTGCAAAAATCAAGTACGATACTTTCTCTGGTAAGAAACACCGAGAGGAAACCAAAACAAAGATTGGTGCTGCAAACAGCAAGCACCAATCAGGGATAGGAAATTCGCAATTTGGTACGTGTTGGATAATCAAGGACGTACCAATCAAAATCAAACGAAATGACCTTCATTCATACCTTATGAACGGGTATCGTCTTGGGCGTAAGTAACAATGGTGCAAATATATGCAGACAGGTAAAAGGTCTGTCTAAAGAGGGTTGTGGCTACCGCGTGAAACTGACCCCACGCTACCTTCGTCTGCGCCAAAAACTATGGGGATGGTCGTCCAACGGTAGGGCGCTCGCGGTTTTGCCGGAGAAATGCTAGGTTCGAGTCCCGTCGAGCACCCCAAACAATTCGAAAACAACGCCCCTTTAGTACAGTGGTAGTACAAGGCTTTCGTACGGCTTGGACGTCAGTTCGATTCTGACAGGGGGCTCCACGCAAATTTTGGCCAGTTAACTGGCCACACAAACATTGGTGATGTAGCATTGAGGTAATGCGTTTCCCTCATAAGGAAAAGGAAGTGGGTCCGATTCCCACCATCACCACCAAAACAATCCCTCGGTAGCTCAATGGTAGAGCAATCGGCTGATAACCGATAGACGTAAGGTTCGATTCCTTTCTGAGGGACCAAGAAATAATGGGCCGTGGGTTGGTTCCCGGGAAGTGCGCGCCTCCCATGAGACGGTTCGATTCCGTCCAAGGTAATCTGGGTTCGAATCCCAGACGGTCCACCAAGATATGGCGCATAGGACAGTAGCTCTGGTACACGATGACCAACAAGGGCGATGGGCCCTGAGCTTTTGAAGGCTCATGTTTTACCGATGCGCCGCCAAAATTAACGCCGATGTAGCTCAGTGGTAGAGCACCTAAACATCGTCCACACCCTTTGTTGTACTTGTACAACCGCTCGTAGATGATTATCCACTTGTAATGGGGTGGTCGGCAGGTTCGATTCCTGCCCATTGGCGCCAATTAGTTCCCAAGAATGATTCAATGAAACCATTTGGAAAGCAAAATGGACACTTGCAACAAACACAAGAGCCGCGAACACTCGTGGCATCCTGACCGTAACTGGAAGCGTCGCTACTTCCGCGATCTTCAACGGCTCTATTTCTAAGAGCAGCACAAACATTACCCCCGCCGAAGGAACGGACTTGGGCCTTCTAAGCCCGCTGAGTGAGTTCGAGTCTCACCGGGGGTTCCATACAATTCCAGCTAGACCGAGTGGGGAGGTATCGTCTTGATAAGGCGACTGTAGTTGGATCGAAACCAACAGCTGGAACCAGCCATATCAGCGTCGTCTAATTGGACTAGGACACTTGACTTTCAATCAAGTAGATGCGGGTTCGAGTCCCGTCGCTGATGCCAACAGAGGTCGATCATGTACACGTTGAGAGCAATCGGTTCTAGCCACCCGCTTTATGCGCTGCCGCCAGCAAATTCTGTTGAACACGTTTACTCGGCCATCGAGTTCACGGCCAATGACGAATCGGCTGCATATTCAGTCGTGTGCTATCGAACAAAAGACGGTGTGACGCACCAGGCTACCATCAAGGATGGAGCATTCACCATTCGTAAATCAGTAAGCCCATTCGGCAAATAACTAAGGAGCGCGCTATGCGTACATCAATTAGCGCCGCTGGTAAACGTACACTACAATCTTGGGGTTGTGGTGAAACGGTAATCACAGCGGACTTTTAATCCGTCAATTCTCGGTTCGAGTCCGAGCAGCCCCACCAATTTTAGTAGATTTTCCTCCTAAGGAACCTCTACGTTTCATTTCTGCTTTGTAGGCTTCTAAGCCATGTTTTTCGATGTACGCTTCTTTAGGAGTTTTTCTAGCTCCATGTTTAACGGCATCGATAAGATTCTCAGAATATGTTCCCCAATACAGATGTTTGGGATTAGAGCATTTTCCATTGCCACATGCATGACACAACACAATCTTTTTTGATGTTGGTATGGTGGTTTTTAGAAAATGCGCCAGTAATCCTCTAAACTCTGTACTAAGCCTGCCACCTATCAAAATGCAATCTTCGTCTAATTTAAGATGCTGTGTTCGTTCTTGGTTGCTTAGCTTAATATATTCTTCAATCAATGTAAACATAATGGCTCCTAAAGCATAACATGATTTATTTATGGTGGATAAACAAAATTCGTTTTCCACCGCAACCCTCGGACGCCGAATTGGTTGCGGCACCGGACTTTTAATCCGGCGGACAAATGCCCCATGTGGGTTCAAATCCCACCCGAGGGACCACTTTACAATACACGTCTCATATTCTAATTGGCAAGAACGGCGGCTCCAAACCGACGGAATGTGGGTTCGAACCCTACGGCGTGTGCCAGTCTTTTAATTACTTTCTCTAGACGCTAACTTGGACGCAAGTGCACGGTGTCAACTACATTCAGATAAAAGGTCGGTTCGATTCCCATGGCTCTGGCTGAGGTCCTTTAAATTCGCGATTCTGAAGTATTTTTGATTTGTTGGGGAAAGTAATTAGTAGATTAATGCTTCGTTCGTCTAGAGGCCTAGGACACGACCCTTTCACGGTTGGAACACGGGTTCGAATCCCAGTGCCCCCACCAAACAACACGTCCATAGCTCAGAGGAAGAGCAACGCCCTCCGAAGGCGTAGGCCAGAGGTTCGAATCCTCTTGGATGTACCAATTTTGCCCCCGTAGTTCAACGGATAGAATACGATGCTACGAACGTCGGGACGGTGGTTCGATTCCATCCGGGGGTACCATCAATAAATATCTTCATGGGTCGCTAGCTCAACTGGCAGAGTTCCGGTCTCCAAAACCGGCGGTTGGGGGTTCGAATCCCTCGCGGCCCGCCATCTTGCCCCTGTAGTACATTGGTAGTACACGCCCTTGGTATGGGCGAGAAGAGAGTTCGATTCTCTACTGGGGCACCAAAAATCTTGCTAATCTCTCCCTTAGCTCACCCGGCCATAAATAGCCTCATAGCATATAGAAATACTTGTGTCCATCCCAAAAACGCCAGAATGATAGGGGCCTGGCTAAAAGGCAAGATAAATGAGTAAGGAAGAAATCATAGGGTTTCTTAACGACATGATTGATGTGCTAACGTGGAAGCGGGTGGGGCTATTGTGTCTTTTGGCATCTCTTTCCATTGCGCTTCTTATCATATTTGAGAACCGCACTTTTCTATTCAACAAGTTGTTTTCAGATACTCCGCTGGAGCAAATTACGGCCCCATGGGAGCTGTCAGATACAACGAAAGCGGAGTTTGAAAAGCTTACCGACTCACAAAGCCTCTTGGTAGGGGCCCTTGTGATGGAGGTAAATCTTAAGAAAAACCGCCGCATTCTGAAGCACTGGTATTCTTCAGATAATAACATTCGAAAACAGGTTTCTAATATTGCAGCAACAATCTTAACACAGTAATTATTTAATGATGACCGCAAGAATTCGCTCATATCATGTTTACAAGTGAATATAAGCATAAATAGTGCTTTCAAATTTTGCGTCGTTTTAACCACAAATTTGAATTATGATAATTCTCACTTGCACGTCCCTGGTAGTTCATCTGATTTGTCCGGACAATCACAGACCCCATTTTGGTATTTATCCAACCTAATTGGATGCCCATTCCCTTTACAATAGA
>JAUMAI010000013.1:0-3726 GCA_032116775.1 Pirellula sp.
CCGGCTTGGCGGCTGGCTTGGTCGAAACGCTCGCCTGATGCTTTGGCGGAATACCGCAGTCGCGTTGATGCAAGTGCCAATAAAGCGTGGGAGGAAGTGCAGCGAACCAATCAAATCGAGGAAGGGCGTCGTTGGCTTCGAAGGTATTCTGGTGCTTCAGCGACCGAAGATGTCTTGCTCTGGCTGGGTGATTTGTTTTTGGATCGGGGAGAGGTGCAAGCTGCCCGCGAGTGTTTCCAGCGGATTGCTCCTGGAGCTAGGCTGAGCTATGAGGTGCCAGCCGATGGCTTGGCTTGGCAGCCTCGCAGTGGGAGCGTCGCTGTATCGCGCTTACTGTCCGAACTCGAGGGGAATCAGCCAGGTCTGGATCAATTAATGGCGATGCTGAAAAGTCCCGATACAGCTGCGCCGCTGGGTAGTGTCGCGTTGATCAAGCGTGCGCCCGCTGAAATATGGGCACGTTTGGTGTGGTGTTCGGTGCTTGAAGGCGATACGCAGCGTGCAAGTCGAGAGTTGCAGGTTCTGCAGGCACTTTATCCCGATGCCAAAATGCAGCTGGTGACCGGCAAGCAAGGGCGAACCTGGGCCGAACAGGCGTTTCTATGGATTCAGGAAGATTTAGCGGTTCAGGAAGCAGCCGACTCCAAAGACTGGAGTCAATTTGCGGGCAACTCACAACGAAACTTGCAAGCCAAGAATGCACTCTCGTCGGGTCAGGCACGTCCTCTGGATTGGCCGCGTTGGGCACATTCCTGGCTAAGAGTCACCGCGACTACCGATCGCAATCCGGCTGGGCTGCCGCGAGTGTCCGAGGATTCGGAAGCGATACTGGCTTACCATCCGGTGGCTGTCAATGGTCGAGTCTATGTCAATGATTTGCGTCGTGTCTATGCTTTCGATTTGCAAACCGGTGATACATGGCCTTCTGTCGATCCGAAGCTTCCTCTTTACGATTCAGGCCTGCCAGAAGAGAGTCTTGTTCCGTTAGCATATCCGATCTGCGGAGTTCCCAGAGCAACATTAGCGGTTGATGGAAATCAATTGTTTGCTCGCATGGGAGTGACTGTTACTGCCTGGAAAGAGACTCCTCAAAATGCCACTACTTCACTTAGTTTCTTGATTGGTTTGGATTTGGATCGTGAAGGTCGAATGCTGGAGGGATTTCCAATCTATCTCTCCGGAGCAGAGTGGAAGAATTGCGAATTCGATGGTAGCCCTCTGCCCATTGGAAACCGGTTGCTGGTCTGTGTTACCGAACGCAACAGCGTGCAACTGCGTCGCTTTATCGCTGCTTTCGATCGATATAACGGCAAGTTACTCTGGCGCAGTTTGCCATTGGTCGCTGGTTCCGTTGAAGGGGGCAGCGATGCCAATCTCATTTCGCAACAGCTTCTTAGTTACAGCAATGGTACGGCGTTCTTGAGTACCGGTTTAGGAGTCATTGCGGCAGTTGATGTGGCGGATGGCCAGCTAAAGTGGTTAACTCGCTACGCGCGAAGCCAAAGCGATGATTCGGCCTATCCTGTGTCGCAACGTTTTCGTTACCGAGACTTAACTCCCTGTATCATTCAGCGCGACACGGTCTTATGCGCGCCACCGGACTCTCCTGAGATATTTGCTCTCGATGCGGGAACCGGTGATCTGTTGTGGTCGACGGTTCCTGAGCATTCGGCAGATCTTGTTCATCTGGTTTGTGCAGATGATGAATCTCTGATTGCAGCCGGCGATCGCTTGGCTTGGTTTGATATTTCCAGCGGTAAGATGTTGGCTAGTTTTCCTCCAGGTATGGCGGCTCGGCCTGAGAAAGGTGTGGCTGAACCGCGCGGTTTGGGAAGACCTTGGGGAGGCATCGATTCGGTTTTCTTTCCCGTCAGAAATCAGGTAGTGGTGGTCAGAAGAAAGCTCAGTCGACAGGCTGATACATGGAATGTCGACTTTCGGGAGCCGATCGCTCTAGCTAGCCGCGCCAGCGAGGGGGGGAATCTTCTTTTGGTAGATCGGTGGCTGCTTCTGGCAACTCCGAGCCGATTGGTTGCATTTGAGTCCCCGGAGATTCCGAAAGAGTAAAACGACGCAATTCTATCGTTTGGCACGAAAATCCCCCACTGGAAGTACTTCTTGTGGAGGGTTTTTTGGTTTGTCGGTAGGTTCATTTGTGTGGAGGGTGGGAATTGAGGTTGCCGGGGCGAGCCGGAGCGATATACTCCACCACTTGAATTATGGTTTTCTTAGTTTGAGGCAGTGCCATGGCTCGTGCATGTGACGTTTGCGGCAAGTCCGCATCGATGGGCAATCAGGTGGAAACTCGCGGTAAGGCGAAGTACCTCGGTGGTGTTGGTACCAAGGTAACCGGTATTACCCGACGTCAATTCAAGCCAAATCTACAACGGGTACGCTGCTCGCTACCCAACGGAACTCACAGAACATTGAGTGTTTGCACCCAATGTCTCAAGAGTGGTCGCGTTCGCAAAGTGGTCAAGCAGAAGCCATTCCAATTGCCGGTTGCTCATAGCTAAATGTCTCTGTCACCAGCAGAAGTACAGCGGATCGCTCATTTGGCCCGTATGCAATTGAGCGAAGCGGAACTGGTAGTTTATTCTGAGCAACTCAAAGCCATTGTTGCGTTTGTAGATCAGTTGCAATCGGTCGACACCCAAGGTGTTGAGCCGATGGTTCATGCAATTGAATTGACGAATGTTTTGGCTGCTGATCAAGTGGCGGTGGGTTTAAGTCGAGATCAAGCGTTGGCGAATAGTCCCGATCACGACGACGAGTGTTTCCGCGTCCCTGCTGTGCTGGGGTAAGTCCGCATGGATTGGTTCCAAGTAAGTGCCGCTGAGATTGCGCGGCAACTTTCTGCTCGCAAAGTGAGCGCCGTAGAAGTGACTCGCTATTTTCTCGAGCGAGCAGAAAAATACAGCCAGCAGTATGGTGTTTACATCACCATCTCTAGCGAGGTAGCTCTCAAGCAAGCAGAAGCGGTCGATTCGCTTCGCGCTCAAGGTGCTGCTGGTCTAGGGCCTTTGGCTGGTGTTCCAATCGCAATTAAAGATCTGTTGTGCACAACCGATATTCGAACAACCTGCGGTTCGAAGTTTTGCGAGAACTATTTATCGCCCTACGATGCGACGGCTGTTAATAAAGTTCGGGAATCGCGACTGGCGATCCTCGGCAAAACCAATTTAGATGAATTTGCGATGGGTGGCTCGACGGAGACCAGTATCTTTGGTCCGTCGCGTAATCCTTGGGATCAACAGCGAACGGCTGGTGGTAGCAGTGGTGGATCGGCAGCTTGTATTGCTGCTGGTTTAGCACCCTTAGCCTTAGGAACAGATACCGGGGGATCGATCCGGCAGCCAGCGTCTTTCTGCGGTATCACTGGCTTTAAGCCGACTTATGGACGCGTTAGTCGTTATGGAATGGTAGCCTTCGCCAGCAGTCTCGATCAAATTGGGCCGATGGCGCACACGGTCGAAGATGTTGCCTTGGCAATGGATGTCATTTCGGGACATGATCCACATGACAGTACTTCGTTGCCTCATGTCAGTCCTGATTATCATGCTGGGTTGGAGCAGGCTCCTAAGCGATTTCGTGTCGGTGTAGTGCGCGAGCAGATTGAAAGTCCTGGCCTAAATCCCGAAGTTCGTAAAGGGGTTGAGCAGGCATTGGCAGTTCTGCGGGATATTGGAGCTGAGATCCAAGAGATTTCGCTTCCGCATTCTCATG
>JAUMAI010000013.1:3736-8188 GCA_032116775.1 Pirellula sp.
GACGGTGCTCATTTTGGCTACCGTTCGCCCAACACGCAGGCCGCTGGCGATGAATCGCCGCTAGTCGACATGTATTGCCGTACGCGTGCGGAAGGATTTGGAGCGGAAGTCAAGCGACGCATCATGTTGGGTACCTATGCCTTGAGCGCTGGTTACTATGACGCGTACTACCGCAAGGCCTTGCAGGTGCGACGGTTGATCCGTCGCGACTTTGATCAAGCGTTTGAGTCGGTGGATTTGTTGGTCGGGCCTACAACGCCAACGACAGCTTTCAAGCTTGGCGAAAAAGTGAACGATCCTGTGCAAATGTACTTGGAAGATTTATATACCGTGGGGGCGAACTTGGCAGGTCTGCCAGCCTTGTCGCTTCCCTGTGGTCGCAGTACTTCGGGATTGCCGATTGGTATCCAGTTTCAAGGGCGTCCCCTCGATGACGCTTTGGTACTGCAGATCGGTCATCGGTATCAACAGGCCATTGGTTGGAGGCCTACCCTGGCGCCGCTGTCATGAACGCAACTCCCTATACGTTGGTAATCGGACTCGAAGTGCATGTGCAACTCAAAACAAACACCAAGTTGTTTTGTCGGTGCAGCACAGTATTCGGACAGCCGCCTAATACTCAGGTATGTCCGGTCTGTTTGGGATTGCCAGGAGCATTGCCCGTACTGAATCGCTCCGCCATCGATCTCGCGGTTCGTACCGGACTCGCTTTACAGTCGGATATTGCAGCTTTCACCAAGTGGGATCGAAAAAACTATTTTTATCCCGATCTCCCTAAAGGTTATCAGACTAGTCAGTTTGACTTACCGATTTGCTCGAAGGGCTTTTTGGATATACGTGATTCCAAGGGAGCCTTCGAGCCTAAGCGCGTGAGGCTCATTCGTGCTCATCTGGAAGAAGATGCTGGTAAGAGCATGCATGATGAGGCATTTGGCAAGGCCTCCAGTCGTATCGACTTGAATCGTGCGGGTACACCGTTGCTGGAGATTGTTACCGAGCCAGATTTGCGCAGTCCGCAGGAAGCAAAAGCCTTTTTAACGGAACTGCGATTGCTGTTGCTCTATCTGGGAGTATCGGATTGCAATATGCAGGAAGGTAGTTTGCGCGCGGATGCAAACGTCAATTTGCATGTTCCTCATAATGGCCAAGTGGTCCCGACACCAATCACGGAAATCAAGAATCTCAACTCCTTCCGCGCCGTGGAGCGGGCTTTGACTTATGAAGCTGCGCGACAGTGGGACCTATGGAATCGCGATCAGGTGGTAATGGGGGGACGTCCTAAGCAGACTCGAGGCTGGGATGACGCGCAGGGTGTCACAATTTTGCAGCGAGAAAAAGAGGAGTCGAGCGATTACCGCTATTTCCCCTGCCCAGACCTAGTTCCAGTAACACTGACCGCGTCTGATCTGGATCAGGCTCGATTGCAATTAGGCGAGCTGCCCGCTGCCATTCGCGAGCGTTTGGTCCAGCAGTACGATTTGAAAGAATACGACAGCGATGTCATCGTGTCGCAAGGGCTCGAGTTGGTGAAATACTTTGAAGAGGCTGTCGCGGCAGGGGCGCCCGCCAAACGAGCGAGCTCTTGGATTCAACAAGATATCTTGCGTTTGCTCAATGAGCGGCAATTGACCTTAGATGAGCTTGGTTTCTCCGCAAAACGTTTAGCTGAGCTGACGCAAGCGATCGAAGCTGGGATGGTAGATACGAGTCGCGGCAAAGATGTTTTTGCCAAGATGTTAGCTGACTCATCCATCACGGTAGCGAGTGCTATTGAGGCTTTGGGAATCAAGACCGTAGACGATAGCGAAATGATGGAGCTCTGCCGGCAGCTGCTGGCCGAGAACCAGAAGGCTGTTATCGAATACAAGGCGGGAAATGCGAAGGCCTTAGGGGCATTAATAGGTCAAGCTAAAAAGAAAAATCCAAATGCGGATCCTCGCAAAGTCCAGGATTTGTGCAAGCAGATTATCGACAGCGGCATTTAAGCTAGTTCAAGTTGTCGGTGATTTGCCGCGCTTGTTGCAGCAGATGTGGATCAAGGCGAGGTGGTTTCCCTGATTCGCTTGTGCTGCGAAATGCACCGTGTACCTGTTTAACTCCACTTTGATTCCAAAACGCATTAAGCATCTTCGGGTGAATGCCTCCTGCAGCGAGCAATTCGATTCGGTGCCCGTAGTTGGCTTCCAGTTGTTGGAGCATTCCCAGTCCAGTCTCGGCCGTTGAAGCACCTCCGGACGTCAATATTCTTTGGAAGCCTGCGTCGATTAGTTGTGTCGTTGCCAAGTCAAGATTTAGGCAACTGTCAAACGCTCGATGACAAACACAATGCTTACCGCCGATCCGTTTAGAAAACTCTTGCATCGCGTTAACATCGATCGTGTTTTGCGCGGTCAAGCAGCCAACTGCAATGGCACTAGCCCCTGATGAGATCAGCTCTTCCGCATCCTTGAGCATGGCGCGAATCTCAGGCTGCGAATAAACAAAATCGCCCGAGCGAATGCGCAATAACACCACTGTAGGAATCTTAACTTCCGCAAGGATCTCACGAACCATTCCTAGCGACGGGGTAACGCCATCGGTTTCTAGGGCAGCGCTTATTTCGAGGCGATCAGCGCCATGCTTAGCTGCCAAGCAGGCATCTTGGATCGTACTCACACAGGCTTCAATCAACCGTCGATTGGAGAGGTTGGGCATATCCACCGCTGATTTGGTTCTAAAAACAGAGAATTAACGAATGGAGATTTGGCGACCGATGCAATCGAGCAGGAACTCAAGTACTTCAATATGCCTTGTCGCGTCGGCTAATGTCTTGCCCCACGTGTACATACCATGGCGGCGAATTAGGTAGCCGTAGAGTGGTGGGTTATTTGGATCGGCCGCGTATTGTCTTACCTCATGGGCCAGTTCAGGAATATTCTGCGTATTGTCGAAGATTGGTAACCAAATACGAGATTCATGCGTCGTGATGCCTTGAAGGCCTTTTAGCATTTCAAAGCCAGCGATTTCAATGCCGCGTTGAGCGGCGAAGTGTTCGGAAAGGATCGTGGCCCAGGGGGAGTGGGTGTGTAATACGGCGCCGGCTCCCATTTCTACTGCAACACAGTGCAGAAGCGTTTCCGCCGACGATTTGGGTTGGTCTGGTGATATCGGGTGTCCGCTCTGGTCGACGACGACGAAATCGGCAGGTTTGAGGTGCCCTTTATCCATACCGCTAGCTGTAACTAACAGATGCTTAGGGTCATCGGAGACGACAACGCTGTAGTTACTGCTGGTCCCTAGAGACCAGCCGCGAGTCCACATTTGATGTCCCACGTTGCGCAGGCCTTCGATGGAGGTTTCGTGTGGAGCTAAAATGGAGGCATCGTATTTAGTGGGCATGATCGATTCGAAAAGTTAGGATGGTTACGATAAGTAATTGTTGAAAGATTAACGCTGGTTTAAGAGTGCATGCGTGGGAGTTGATGCCCCTTGGCAATAATGGCGGTTTCGGCTGCCGACAATTCTTCCAAGCGAAGTTTGACTTCTTCCGCGGGTGCGAACAGCTTAGCAAGTCGTACATAGGTTGTGTGATGGCGAGCTTCGGATTCGAAGAGCGAAGCATAGAAATGAGCCAGCTCCGGATCGGTTACATGTTTCGCGAGCAGGTCAAAGCGTTGACAGCTTCGCGCCTCGATAAGGCTTGCGATCAGCAAGCGATCGACGGCGCGGTGGGGCTCATTGGTACGCACGAGTTTATTCAGGTCGCGTCCATAGGAGCCTGGGGGCTGGAGTCGAAATCGAATGTTTCGCTTGGCGAGCAAATCGAGCACGCTGTGGAAATGCTCCAATTCCTCAGTGATGATGCGAGTCATTTCTTCGCATAGTTCGCGATATTCAATGTACGATCCTAACAGGCTCATGGCTGTTGCGGCCGCCTTGTGTTCGCAGTGGGCGTGGTCGATGAGCACCTCCTCCAAATGCGGTTCGATTCGCTGAAACCAGCCTTCGGTCGATGAACTTTGTAGGTGCAGCATGGGTGATAGGGGGGAGTAAAGGCCAACGAATCCTGCTTCCCGGGCGAACAGAGCCAAAATCCCCCTGTCGAATGAGGGCGAGCGGGTTACAATTTGCACTATGTTGTATCTATCTGCCCAGAATTTGTCCAAGACCTTTGGCGACAAGACTATCCTCGATGGTGCTTGTTTGGAAATCCGCGCCGGTGATCGGCTGGCTCTTGTCGGGCCTAATGGAGCCGGAAAAACCACCTTGCTGCGCATCTTGACCGGCGAGCAGGGCCCTGACGGCGGGGATACCGAAGTGTCAGGGGGGATCCGGATTGGCTACGTCAAACAGCACGCCCATTTCCCGCCCACTTCTACGGTCTGGTCCGAGGCGACCGCAGCCTTAGGCGATATTCCCGCGATGGTAGCTGCCAGCGAGCGCGTGGCAGAAGAGCTTGCAATCAATACCGTC
>JAUMAI010000014.1:0-10331 GCA_032116775.1 Pirellula sp.
AATCTCCAACCGGAGGCATTAGTGGATGAAGCTTTCATGCGTCGAGTGCCTTTCAAAATTGAAATCGGTGATCCAAATGAAAGTGAATTCCGAACGCTGATGAAACGCTGCTGTGAGGAAATTGGCTTTCAGTTCCGTTCCCGAGCTTTTGATTACCTGGTACACAAACATTACAAGCATGTCGGTAGGCCGTTTCGCCGCTGCCATGCTCGCGACTTGATTCATCAGATTAAGGCCCTCTGTGCTTACACTGGTGGACCACTCGAATTGCGTGAGGAATACCTTGACCTGGCATGTCGAAACTACTTCGGTTCTTCTACTGCCAGCCATAATTCTGGAGCACCAACTCCAACAAGTGCTGTGACGGCACCACCAGACACATCGGTATGTCGCACTATGCCATCCTACCGCCCCGAAGATATCTCGACCTCGCAGAAAGTTACTACACCCGGTGCACCGATTTCAATCACACCGATATCTTCAGCCTCGACCATGACATCCAGCACCTAATATTGTTAGTTTTTGATACAAATGACTACAGCAACAAAGCTAGTTCCTGACGCAGAAATACTTCCCGGCTACCGTCTGATTCGTAAGATCGGATCTGGTGGATATGGTGAAGTCTGGTTATGCGATGCGCCTGGCGGCTTGAAAAAAGCAGTCAAGGTAATCTATGGCACGATGGATGAAGATCGCGCCTCATCGGAATTGCGATCTCTTAATCGTATTCGAGAAGTAAAGCATCCATTCATCCTATCTTTGGAACGCATTGAGATTGTGGATGGCCAGCTGATCATCGTAACCGAATTAGCAGAAAGTAGCTTATATGATCAATTCCAAGCTTATTGCCACCAGGGCTTTGATGGAATTCCTCGCGCGAAGCTGCTCGGCTACGTACGCGATACTGCAGAAGCTTTGGACTATCTTAGCCTCAAGCACGATTTACAACATCTGGACGTTAAACCTGGCAATCTTCTACTTATTGCCGAACGTGTGAAGTTGGCCGATTTCGGAGTCGTAAAGAATCTATCAGAGAAAATGGTATCGTGCGTGGGAGGTCTCACTCCATCCTATGCTGCACCAGAGATGTTCGACGGACGCGCTGGCCGACATAGCGATCAGTACAGTCTGGCGATTATGTACTATGAGCTGTTAACAGGTAAGCTACCGTTCGATGGAACGACGATGGCCCAACTCGCCTCACAACATTTACACCACAAGCCTGATATTGAACTGGCTACACCAGCAGAACAAGAGGTCCTGGCGCGAGCATTGTCGAAAGACCCCTCCCGTCGCTTCCCAAGCTGCTCGGAGTTCATCGAACACTTGGCAAACACAAAAGAGGCTCCACCGCCAGCAGCCAAGACAGCCACGGCCTCTACTTTCCCCGCCAATTCTACGGTAACTCCTCGCTCTTTTGCTACCAAGCGCAAACCAGTCACTCGCAATGTCAAGGAAAAATTGACTCCGAAAGCGTCGACGATCCTGGTCGCGAAGAAGCCGATTGTGGAACTCCCGCAACTTTCCGATTACATTGCCGGTGGTTGGCATCAGTCTCCTTGCTTATTCATCGGGCTTGGGGGAGTCGGATGCCAAGTACTAGCTAAACTCCGCGAGGTTTTCCTCGATTCTGATGCTCCAACTGACCACACACACTGGCTGCTCGTTGACAGTGCTGCCGATGGCTTGAAGGTGGGACAGGACAATCAGTCAATCGCTTTCGATGATCGCGAGAAGTTATTGCTTCCATTAAGAGATGCTCACTATTATCGCGAAGCTAAACCTGAGCGATTTGAGATGGTGAGTCGTCGCTGGCTATACAATATCCCTAGAAATATGATGACCGGAGGCGCTCGCCCACTTGGTCAAGTCGCCTTACTCGATCAGCAACAAGCGATTGCAGACGCCTTAAGTGAAGCCATTGAAAGCTTGCTTCATTACCAGCAATCCAATGCTCATGAAACAGATTCGCATACTTTTGTTCCGCGCATTTACCTCGTCACTTCGGCTCATGGCGGTACTGGCAGTGCTTGGTTTTGCGATATGGGCTTTGCGATTCGTAACATTCTCGATGAGCATTGTAGTGGCAACTATCGCCTGATCGGGTTAATTTCATCCGCCCCCTCATCGAACGAAAGTCGTGAGTTACTTCCCAGTGCAGCAGCCACTTCATTTCTGACTGAGCTGTGCCATTACTTCAAATCAAATAATGAGTATTTCGGTCTGACGGACAAACCATTCTACGCCAGCCCAGAGTCTATCGATGAGCGAAAACCGCCTGTCGATCAGGTGTATTGGTTTACCGGAGAGCGTCTACTTTCGAAAGATAGTACCAACGAAAGTATCCGTCGCATGGCGCAGATGCTGATTGTGGATAGCAGCACCAACGTAGGAACGCTTCTTGATAAAGGTCGATCGAACGTTACCGATAGCGAAAAAACAGATTCCAAGCATTGGTTACGATCGATTTCATTTGAATCGTGTGACATCGAATACCAAAAGCGGCTATCCGATATCGTCCAGGCTTGCATGGTTGAGTATTGCCGCAAGTGGTTTCCTATGGTCAGCCGCAACGATATGTCAACGACCGTTAGGTCGACCATGGCCGAAAAAGGAAGTTCTCGGACCACTAATCCAATCCTGGAGTCCGAAGAGTATCTCGGTGAATTAGCTGAACATTTACAGCAATTACTGTCGGACATGCGGATGAGTGGAGATGCTTGGCTGCACCACTGCAGTCAGGTGATTCGCAGTCGATACCCCAATAGCCACAATCCTTTCGAAGAACCCATCGAGCCCATTGTCGATGAAATTTTTGCGACAATGCTCGCTCAATGTTCGAACCGAAGTCGCCTTAGCCCCATCCCATGCAAACTTCATGCTGGCTTATTAACAGGCTTGCAAATACAAGCCACCAAGATGGAAGAAACTCTCCGTCTGGCAAAATCGCGACATGAACATGACTTGGACGCATTCAAATTGTTAGCTAACTCCCAAGCCACAAGTGGAAAACTGGATACCAAGCAGGAACTAACAGCGACTCAGATAGAAGACGCTAGTCGAAAAATGAGATTAGCCATCCTGAGATATGATATTGCAATCCGCATGCTCGAAATGCTAATCAAGCGACTCGAGGAGCCGATTCAACTAATCCGTCGTCGCCTCACGAAACTGAGCCGCGTTTGGTCATCGCTGCCGAGCCTAATGCCAGACAACCTTGATCTCTCGGACCTAAAGAAATCGATGTCCGATGTGCTCAGCATGAAGCTTACGCCACTAGTCGACTCAATTCGCTATGAAGTCCATTCACTATTGAGAAAACTATCAACGTTTTACGTTCTGGGCCACGAGGAAATGAACCATCTCCCGGGGTCCATTCAAGACAGTGACATTGCGAAACTATGCGATGCAGAACCTGAGTTGCCGTTTCATCCTTCCAAGTTGTTGTTTGCCTTAGAGAACCTTTTGAAACGGAACCATCCCCTCTTGGCGGATGGCGAATTCGAGGAAATGTGGCTTCAACACCAAACAGGCTTGAAGATTCGCCAAACGCTTTCCAACGTCGAACAGAAATTTGAATCTGCAGCTGGTGGGCGCAGGATGATATTAGCAGCATCACTCAGTGAGAGCTCCTTGCTCTCGCGGGGTAACTGGCGAGAGCAAATGCAGCTACCGGTATCCATCGTGAGCGTACCCGTCGAAAAACAAATCTTGGGTATTGAGCTGCAGGACATCGATCCAGCGGTAATCTGCCATCGTTTTTGGGGCAATTCACCCGATCTGATGTCTCTGGTGGAACGGATGCACGCCAGAACGGACGTGAAATGGGACCCACTTTTCCCCTCCCCCGAGAAATCGACCGACTCTAGCGAGGAAAACGAAGAAGCGTCCGAACCCTAGACCACTGTGCGCCCTAGACAAAGAGTGACTCGGGTGGGATACTAAGCGTACAGTCGGCCGGGTGGCGGAATAGGCAGACGCACAGGACTTAAAATCCTGTGACCCGTTAAGGGTCGTACGGGTTCGACCCCCGTCCCGGCTACTGTTTTTCTTTTTTGAGCCCGAAAGTTTGAGCCCGAAAGATCCCAGGGTTATCAAATCTCTCTCAATGCGAGCCCGAAGTTGTCGGGACTCCTCCAACCGATGAGCTCTCTGGCGTCCTTACCCTGAATTTGATTTACGGCTGTCGACTATTCGCCTATAGGCGATAGACAAAAGAAGCGACGCATTCTGTACATCACCGCAGCACACGCTCGCATCAATAATCTAAACTGGCTCCCCCGTCCGCAATGATCCCTTGTCCGGTGATAAAACTGGAATCGTTCGTTGCCAGAAACAGACAGACGCTTCCCATCTCACGCGGACTTGCCATTCTCCCCAGAGGCTGTAGCTCAGCAATTCGCTGCAAGGCTGATTCCGGGTCCGCTAAAGATGCGGCCCAAGACCGCATCAGAGGCGTGTCAACATTACTTGGCAAAACAGCGTTGACGCGTACACCGAAAGGGGCGAGCTCTAAGGCTAATGCTTTCGTAAAACTCAACTGTGCTCCTTTAGTTGCTGCGTAAGCACACGAGTTCTTTTGACCCAAGACGGCGGTCATGGAGCTGATATTAACAATCGCACCACGACTTTTCTTCAAGGCTTCTATGACCTCCATAGAAGCGACGTACGTGCTAACAAAGTTGATTCTCATCAAGTCCATCACCTCTTCGGCCGTTGTTTGCTCGATGGGTGTATCAGGTGGATGAACTCCAGCATTATTGATCAAGCAATCTACCCGCTCGAAATGGGCCGCGGCTAGCCTCACTACACTTTGCAACTGGCTCAGATCACCAACGTCACAAGGATAAGATGCAGCGGAATTCGGTCGCTTAGCATTAAGCTTTAAGGTCACCTCTTCCGCAGCCTTTCGATCGCGATCGAGCAGAATGACCTTGGCACCCTCTTCATGAAATACCTCGACGCAGCCAAGTCCAATACCTTTTGCGCCACCGGTAACAATAACAACCTTATCCTCGAATCGCATCGTATGCTCCTCCAAACAAATCACACCGCCATTGATCTCAATCTTCACTCACCAATGAAAGATGAGCCTCTCCTCACCGCCAACTCTGCTCTAAAAGCCACATCAACTCACTCGTCATCTGTTTTCTAGGCACATCGCCTAGCCGAAGATCATGATCGGCATTCGCTATATCTAATTTCCTAAAAGGTCCAGCAAATGCATCGGCAATTCTCTGCTGCAATGCTGGAGGTACCACCCGATCCTCTAAAGATGTCACCATGACTGCTGGAGTTCTGGTAGCTCGGACTTGCTGAAGCGTATGAAGTGGCGTTGGAATCGTAGAAGCTAACCAACTGCCTCCAAGACCAAGATTCCACCATTGATTATATTGCAGCAATAATTCGGGCAGCGAAGGAACGTTGCACAGCACCATACCACTAATTTCGCGAACTGTAGACAGATATACCGCTAAGGCTGCTCCAAGACTTGTACCTATCACGATGAGTGGAATATCCTGACCAATCAATTCGCGTCGGCAAGCATCTACGATCTCCGGTATCGATTGACACAGGATATCGAGTCGTGCTTCCCCTTGGCTACCGCCATAACCTGGAGGATTCCAAGTCAACACTTCCATGGGCACTGCCAACAAATCAGCTGGAAATGCCGACGAATATTCAGCTCGACCCGATGAGCCTGGTAGCTTTAAAAATGCGACTTGAGCAGGACCGACAACCGCTGGTTGCTTGAGTCGATAAACCTCCTGCCTGTAACCAGCCGCATCAAGAACATGGCGTTCCAAATGCGAACAAGCGATTGGGTGGCGGGTCGGCCGAAGAATCAGTCGACTCGCCAAACGTACTTTCCAGGATGAGGGCTTACTCCACAAAAGGAAATCCCCGACTCAATCAAAGCTGTTACGGAAAGTGCAATCACCATCGCTTTCAAGCTGACTCGCGCCACTTTTTAATGAACACGATGCCCTGGCTTGGCCCCGCTATCAGGACTCAACAGGAACACCTCGGCACCACCTTCGCCAGCTGCAGTGACCATTCCTTCACTGAGCCCGAACTTCATTTGACGCGGCTGAAGATTCGCAACAATAACGACCAATCGCCCAACTAGATCTTCTGGTTTATAAGCAGCCTTGATACCTGCGAAAACCGTTCGAACCGAGTCGCCACCTAGACTCACAGTAAGCTTCAAAAGCTTACGGGCTTCAGGAACTTCGTCAGCCGCAATGATCCGAGCCACTCGCAAATCAATTTTGGCAAAGTCATCGATCGTACAAGTTGGCGCTAATGGCTCTTTCTCTAAAGCTTCGCCACTATCATTCCACGCTGAATTCGGTGCTGCTGCCGGAGTTGCTGGCTCTGAAGCATCAGCTGGCTTACCACTCTCGATCATCTTATCAACATCCTCTTTTTTGACACGTTGCAACATATGAGAAAACGGAGACACCTTAGTACCAAGCAATGGCTTCTTGGATTGCTCCCAAGACAGAAGCGGATCATTGAGCAATTCACCACATTGCTTGGCTAATCTCGGCAGTACGGGGGCCAAGTAGATTGCCAATTGTCGGAACAAATTCAGAGCGATCGTGCAAACTTCCTGCAATCTTCCAGCGCTTCCAGGGTCCTTATTAAGAACCCATGGCTGAGCGTGTTCCACAAATGGATTTGCACGGTCAGCCAACTCCATGATTAAACGCATCGCTTTAGCGTAGTCACCACTATCGTAGGCTGCGGCGATTTCGTCACCAGCTTCTACACCCGCAGCGAACAAGCCTTGATCATCTGGATAGACGCTGCATAAACCGCTAGCCTGAGCAAACTTCGCAGTCCGGCTAGCGAGATTAACCACCTTACCTACCAAATCGGCGTTAACCTTATCCACAAACTCATCAAGATTCCAATCGAGATCATCGAGCCGAGGACCGAGCTTGCTGGCGTAGTAGTACCGCAGGAACGCTGGATCAAGATGGTCTAGATAGGTCGACGCTTTAATAAACGTCCCTTTACTCTTGGACATCTTCTCACCACCCACGGTGAGAAAGCCATGAATGTGAACCTGAGTAGGTAAATTGTAACCAGCACTCTTGAGCATTCCTGGCCAGAAGAGCGTATGAAAATAGGTGATATCCTTGCCGATGAAATGGTGAATCTCAGTTTCACAATTGCGCCACCAATCGTCGAGATTCTCTTGATTCGCCTGACACCACTGAGCTGTACTAGCAATGTAACCAATCGGCGCATCAAACCATACATACCAATAGTTTCCTGGCGCGTCGGGAATCTCGAATCCAAAATAAGGAGCAGGACGCGATACGTCCCAATCTCGTAACTCCTTATTAAGGAAATGACCCTTCAAATAATTTGCGACTTCCGACTGCAGCGCGCCGCTTGTTTGAGTCCAATGCGTTAAAAATTCCCGCAAGGGTTCGAGTTGAACAAACAAATGCTTGGCGGAACGAATTTCGGGGGTAGCTCCCGATAGCGAACTAACCGGGTCGATCAAATCAGCCGGTGAGTAGGTTGCACCACATTTGTCACAATTATCGCCATATTGATTCGGCGCCTTGCAATTCGGGCAGGTACCACGCACAAATCGATCCGCTAAAAATACGCCAGCTTGCGGATCAAATAATTGACTTACATCTTGCTCGACAATCAATCCAGCTTGGCGAAGTGAAGCCCAAATCTGATCGCATAATTGCTTATTCTCGCGACTATTCGTGCTTCCATAATTATCAAACTGAATATCAAATTTCTTAAAATCCGCTAAATGAGCCTGCTGGCTCTCAGCGATTATCTCCTCTTCGCTTCTGCCTTCCTGGCGCGCACGAATCATGATCGCAGTACCATGCGTGTCATCAGCGCAAATAAAGATACAGCGATGACCTCGCATTTTTTGAAAACGAACCCAAATGTCTGTCTGTATATATTCCACCAAGTGACCGACATGGATCGGACCATTGGCGTACGGAAGAGCGGCTGTAACTAAAATACGTCGTTGAGTCATGATGGCAGTTTGCTAGAAGCCTCATAAGTGACCGCGATCCAAGTGAAGGCTAACGCCCCGAGAAGATAACCTCGAGAAGATAGCCCCGAAACAAGCGTCCCGAAAGCTCCTGAATTGTAGCAAAATAGACCTCTTTAGTCGGGGGAGGTTCATAATTTGATATCATTCTTTGAAAATGAGACTCTCCTCCCCTCTCGATATTCGCAAAGTTGATCTTGTAAGAATTTCAAAATAGCCCCACACTGCGCAGACTCGAGTTGGCACGGACGCCGTAAATTGTACTTGAGGCTATCACCCATGATTGGAATCCAAGGAGGGATCCCATGCTTGGAGTTGCTGCCTGGCTATTACTTTCGACCGTAACAGCCGCCCCAACCGACTTAGATTTAGTCGTCTTCGTAGCACCGACCTGCCCTCACTGTGCCAAAATGGCTCCTGAATTAGAGGAGCTTAAACGAGAGGGTCATCGCGTCCAGATCATCGATGCAGTTGCCGATCGACCGACAGCGATACAATTAAAAATCGAACGCGTCCCTACGTTGCTTGTTTTCCAGGGAGGAAATGAAATATCGCGCGTCGAAGGTAGCCAGAATCGAGAACAATTACTCAAGCTACTTCACGCGGTCCCAGAGCCAGAAGCGAAATCCATCGCTCCCTTTCCACCATTAAATAATTCAGCCCGAGCAGCATCCATCAGCGACACCGAAGTTGCACCACGAAATCCGACGCAAAGCATCAGCGATCAAGCGAGGGGTCTGGAAAATAGTGTACCCAATGGGGTCACCACGGCCTCCTTCAACCAACCAGCACTCCCCAGCAATCGCCCTGCCGCTTCCCTCGCAACTAACAGCAATAACTCATTACCGAGTCGTTTGCCGGCCAGCGAATCGATTGACTCTGCCACCTCACCGCGAGCATTTCCCAGCCCCACAGATACACCTCGCCCGATTGCGATGGATCCACGCCTAGCGCAACAGAGGGCACTTGCCGCAACCGTCCGTCTACGAATTGAAAATCCAACCTCTCAAGCCAATGGCTCGGGAACGGTGATTTACAGCGATGGAACCCAAGGCTTAATCCTGACATGTGGCCATATCTTTCGCGACATGAGCGCGACGGATGAATTGTTTGTTGATCTTTATCATCAGGGCCAATGGCATTCAACTCCAGGCAAAGTCCTCGCGTTTTTGGCTAAAGACCAAGACATCGGAATCGTTCAATGCGTATTGCCTTTACGGGTCGAAGCCGTGGGTATGAACTACAGCACTCCCTTAGCCAAGGGTGCGAGTGTCTTTACGATCGGATGCGATCGAGGCTCACCTCCAAACATACAACAAACACGCATTGTTGCCTTAAACCGCTACCAGGGCGCTGCCAACATCGAAGTCGATGGAGCTCCAGTTGATGGACGAAGTGGTGGTGGCTTATTTGACGAATATGGTCATTTGATCGGAATCTGTAACGCGGCTGACCACCAAGACAATCAGGGCATTTATGCAGGACAGGCACAGATCGCTGAGCAGCTCCGAAACTTGAACCTGAATATTCCCTCTGTCGATGCAAGACTTATGACAGCGGCGGTGGGCGACAATTCCGCTGCAGCAATTACTACTGCCAGTCTCACCCAGCCATCTACTGCAAGCGATCGATCGGCAGCAGTCCCAGCCGAAGCTCTTGGCCCGACAGACAGCCTGATTCCTTCGGTGGCAAGAGGATCTATCAGCGATTCCAACCGCCAACTTGCCGCTGAGATGGGCACTGAGTCGCTCACAGATATTGAGACCACTCGTATTGAGACCACTCGTGGGCAAACGGAAAATCTAACAGGCCGGTCACCCGAGTCGGCCCAACCTGAACTGATTATGATCTTGCGGGACGGGAAGAATCCACCGCAAGAAGTTCGCGTTCGCCAGCCGAGCCCCGACTTACTACGGATATTCAGCGAGCAAGCTTCGGCAGCAGTACCTACTACACAGTGGCGTCGATAGGTCGTCGATGGGAATGTACGCTTGGACCCAGAACAGCTTCGATCTCTTTCTCGTCGAGCTCTTCTTTGTTCAACAATCCATCCTTTAGACCTTCCAACAAACCCTTGCGTTGCGTGAGCATGTCGAGCGCTCGCGCATCAGCAGCCTGCAAGATTGAAGCGACTTCTTCGTCGATCAATTCCTGAGTGTGCTCGCTGAACTGACGCTGCTGATGAATCTCACGTCCGAGGAATGGATCATCGTCGGAAGTCTTATAACTGACAGGACCCAACTTCGAACTCATACCCCAGTGAGTTACCATGCGGCGAGCAAGACTG
>JAUMAI010000015.1:0-4117 GCA_032116775.1 Pirellula sp.
CTGTAACCCAACAGAGCACACTCAGCCCTAACACCAACGGGGCTGCCAAGTCGCGGATATCGGTTTGGACGATTTCTCCTCGCATTGCAATCCAAGCAGATAGTGGTGCGAGCATCAAGGCCGCTCCGAGCCACACATGGCATAACTCGGTGAAACGTTTGGTGAGACTGTAGCCCCAAATAAAGAGTAATACCGGTATCGCTAGATACAGCGGCAAGCGATTCGGCAGAAAGAGCACGCAACTAAGAATAAAGCCCAATGACATGCTGAGCCAGAAAACGATTACTTGTAGCCGTGTTAAGGAGCCGCTTGGGATATGACGCTGGGCTGTGCGTGGGTTGTTGGCATCCACATCTGCATCGATCCAGCGATTGAACGCCATCGCAGAGCTGCGTGCAAAAACCATGCATAGCAATATGCCAACAATACGTCGCCAGTCCAGCAGTGGGTTGCCGGAATCTATTGGCCGAGGAGTCGCAATGCTCAGCACGGTGGCCAGCAGGGCAAATGGTAGAGCAAACAGCGTATGGCTGAAGCGAATCATTTCGCCGAAACGAATCGCTATATTCTTGCTGCTGGGCGATCGAGCGACGTTTTCTTTGGAACTGTGAATCGATTCACGTTGAGTGGGCAAATTCATGGCTTAGCCTACGCTTACTCGGGCATGTGATCTGGCACGCAGCTGTCCTCGACACCCCATCGTTTCATCAAGGAATGTTCAACACCGATATGATCTAGGATTCTCGCCACGACAAAATCCACCAGATCCTCCATACCATTGACACCATGGTACCAACCTGGGCTAGCTGGCAGAACAGTGGCCCCTGCCTGCGACGCTCGCCACATGTTTTCCAGTTGGAAGCTTGATAATGGTGTTTCGCGCGGCACAAGAATGAGCTTCCGTCGTTCCTTTAAATGCACATCCGCAGCGCGTTGGATCAAGTTATTACTGGAGGCGTGGACAACTCCACTCATAGTACTGCCGGAACATGGTGCTATGACCATCGCCTCAGTCAAAAACGAGCCACTAGCTATCGGGGTCATGTAGTCTTGGTAATGATGGTAAATCACTCGCCCGGAGGTATCAGCGGCGGACTCGTTGTTAGCTGTAGCGCGATGAGCTTCGGGTGCGGTTAGCTTGAGCGAAGCAAGCCTCGGAAAAGAGTCAGCGAGCAATGGGCTCACGTCGAACTTTCGCAAATCCATAGCTATACCAAGTTCTTGCTGGATAACAGCTTGTCCAGCGGGGCTGATCGTGAGATGCACTTCACGTCCAGCGGCGAGCAGCATACGCAATAAACGAACGCTGTAAATCGCGCCACTAGCGCCGGTAATTGCCAAAACGATGGGACGTGACATCGCACGAGTCTCAAGTGTTAAAGTTCTTGGTTCTGCGTAAGTAGAGTGAGAAATGTCTTCTACGATTTCGTAGTCACGCCGATGTAAAGGGTGGCTACGCCGAGAGTCAGCGGATACAGACGAATGTCACTCATGCCAGCCTGCCGCATCAGTTCGGCCAGCGCCTCGCCTGAAGGAAATTCCATCACGCTTTCGGGAAGATAGTTATAGGCGGATTGTTTGTTCTTTGCCATCGCTTGGCCGACACGTGGCAGAACGTACTTGAAGTAGAATTCGTATACTTGCTTCAGTCCAGGTAGGTAGGGGCGTGAAAATTCGAGGATTGCGACAGATCCACCCTGCCGCGTCACTCGCGCAAGTTCCTTCAGTCCGGCTAAGGTGTCCGATACATTTCGAAGACCAAAAGCGACAGTCGATGCCTGGAAGTGATCATCGTCGAAGGGAAGATGCATTGTGTCTGCCTCGATGAATTGCACTGGCAACTCAGCAAATAGTTTGCTTCTTCCCTTGGTTCGAGCACGATCGAGCATCGGCGCACAGAAGTCTGTCCCAATCACCGGGAATTGTTTGGGATGTCGTCGGGCAATTTCCAATGCCAAGTCGCCGGTACCCGTGCATGCGTCCAACACCGGTACTTCGGGGACGAGTGTCAGTTTTCCGACCGTGAACTTCCGCCAATATTTGTCGATGTTGAGAGACAATACATGGTTCATCAGGTCGTAGCGGGGCGCGATCTCAGCGAAAAGCTGCTGAATACGCTGGCCAGATTTATCGACCCCAGTTTTATCGATATTGGTTGAGACTGATGGAGAGTTCATAGGGTACAATCCGTAATCTGGGCTGACAGGTAACAGACAGCCTACCTCGTCGGCGCGAAAATCGCTTAGACAGTGGCCTATCACAGTAGAAGTGTAGCAGTTGTCGTCAATCTGACGACCGCCCTATTGGTATGGGATTCGGTGACGGCTACATTTTGTTAGGTTCTTGGGTAAATGGGTCAGTTTGTAGAAACCAGCGAGCACTGATGGCTGACGGTAAGACAATTTTTGTTCTATTCGATATCGACGGGACGCTGATCAACGCCGCAGGTGCTGGACGTTTGTCACTCGATTTGGCGTTAAAGAAGGAATTCGGCATTGAACGGTCAACTGACGTGTTGCTGCAAGGTCGAACCGACTTGGGCATATTTTCAGATTATCTGGAATGCCATGGACTCGAATCCTCGCCTGAATCGTTGTTGCGATTCCGACAAACATATTTAGAACTGCTACCGGATCAGATGAAGGCTCGTGGCGGAAGTATCTGCCCCGGTATTCCCTCCATGCTGGCGAAATTAACTGAGATGGCCAATTGCCAAATCGGTTTGCTAACGGGTAACTCGGCCGCATCCGCCCAAATCAAACTTTCTCATTTTGGTTTACAGTCCTTCTTTTCTTTCGGAATATTTGGCGAACATCGACGTCATCGAATCGAACTTGCTGAAGATATTCCCCCTATCATTACCAAGCGATTTGGACCGGATTGGGAAACCCAACAACTGATTGTTATTGGTGACACCCCCGAAGATGTGCGGCTTGGAAAGGCCGTAGGAGCGCGAACCATCGCGGTCGCTACAGGAGGACATGCTGAACCCGAATTGCGAGATTCTCAGCCGTGCTTATTCCTGAACGATCTATCGGATGGCCACGAAGAGTTGGTTCGACTCGTAACCGCAATTTGAGTTTTCACTATGTACTTACTCTCCATCGAAACAACTTGCGACGAAACAGCGGCGGCGGTCATATCGCGCGACCGGCAAGTTCTTTCATCGGTCGTGGCTAGCCAAGAAGCTTTGCATCAGCGGTTCTCAGGTGTTGTCCCAGAGATTGCGGCACGTGCTCATTTAGAACGAATCGTTCCCGTAATCGATGAAGCATTGCAGCGGGCAGGAATCACCCACAAGCAATTGCAGGCGGTTGCGGTTGCCACAGAGCCTGGCTTACCAGGTTCGTTATTGGTTGGACTATCGGCGGCTAAAGCGCTCAGTTGGGCATGGCAACTACCATTGGTCACCATTCATCATGTTCATGCTCATATCTATGCTTGCCAGTGCCTTAAGACGAAACCGATTTTTCCCTGTGTGGGATTTGTTGTGAGTGGAGGTCACACGAACCTTTATAAATGCCATTCGAGCAGTCAGTGGGAGTATCTTGGTGGAACGATCGATGATGCTGCGGGTGAAGCTTTTGATAAGGTGGCAGTGATGCTTGGTTTTCCTTATCCGGGAGGGCCTGCCATTTCCAAAGTCGCAGAACAAGGAGATCCGAAGTCGATTCCACTGCCACGCCCGATGTTAGACGACTCTTCCACTCTCAATACAAGTTTTTCGGGCTTGAAAACAGCAGTTCGTTACAAGCTGGTAGGCAACGGAAAGCAAGATTTCTCGAAGCTCAATTTGTCACCGCAGTTCATCGCTGATATGGCAGCCAGTTTTCAAGCGGCGGTTGTAGAATGCCTGGTTGGTAAGGCAGAGTTGGCATTAAAGAAAACCAATCTCAAGCGTTTGTGCGTTGGCGGTGGCGTCGCTGCCAATCGAAGTTTTCGAGATGCCCTAGAAAAAATGTGTGAAAAACGGAGATGCGAACTCCATATTGCATCGCCAGAGCTTTGTACGGACAATGCCGTCATGGGTGCAATTGCCTGGGATAAGGTAGAGCTTGGTGACTTTGCTAGCTTGGGCGTTGACGTGCGTCCCGGCTTATTAAGAAGCTAGGTCTCT
>JAUMAI010000016.1:0-3021 GCA_032116775.1 Pirellula sp.
GTGAACAGCTGCTTCACGCTTCCGGGACGATCCGTGTATAACCGGAACCGCTTTGAAACATCCTGCACTTCAATCGCTTTCATAACCTCACAACTCCTGCGCGATGTCACGGGACTTGCGATTGAAGATCGCCAGGCCAAGCACAAACACAGCAAAAGACGCCAGCGGGACGACGACAAGCGATGTCGTACTCGGCATTGTCAATCCGTAGAAGATGTCGCGTGACCACTGCGCATATTGGGCAATGGGACTCAACTCCAATATCCGTGCCAACGTCATGCTCTTCTCTTGAACAAGCGTGATCGGGTAAATGATCGGTGTGGCGTAAAACAGAACGTTCATTCCGATTGTCACTAAGTAATTCACATCGCGGTAGAACACGTTGTAGACGCTGAGGGCGAGTCCGACGCCTACCGAGAAAAGAGTGATGCAGAGTATGAGTAGTGGGAAAAGTAGGAGCACCCAGCCCACGTTGCCAAGCAAAATCATGATGACAAGAAGAATTGCTGCTTCGATCATCGCCTGAAGCAACACCGTGATGGTGTTGGCCAGGGCCGGGCATGCTGGAGGGAAATACACCTTGTTCAGCAACGGTCCTGCCGATTGCAACGCGACGATTGCTCCCAAGACCGTGCCGTTGAAGAGGTTCCATACCCACAGTCCAGCGAATAGGTAAAGGGCGAAGACATCCGTACGGCCATTGCCAGCAAGCGGAGCTTTCGCACTAAAGAAATACCCGAAGACGAGCGTATAAACGGCCAGGATCGCGGCCGGATTGAGAAGTGACCAAAGCCAGCCAAGCAAACTCTTTTTGTACCGTGACCGCAGCTCACGCTGGGCGAGGTTGTAGGTCAGGTTCCGGTAGGCCCAGAGTTCGCTAACTGACTTCAACGCTTGGCTCTTCCACTCTTGGACTTTTCGGGAAAACAAAGGTGTGCTGAGGGGAAAAGGCTAGCAGCCCGGTTCCCGAAGTCACCGGACCGTCCAACCCTCGTTGGACGGTGTCCCAACAGGGCTTCGCTCGTAAAAGTAGGCCGGAACACCTTCGGGTCCGATGACCTCTGAGGGCGCGCTAAGGCACGAACCCTGCATTCGACGCGGAGTCACAAGGTGGCGAACATTGAACTTGTCGAGTACCGGATCGCAGGGGTTGACCGAAACCTCGATCATGTCGGCCTGCACAAGACGCACAACGGGAGCCTTTGAAGATGCGTCGAAGGACCACACTGCTTGCGCATAGCGATTCCAAGCATTCTCGAATTCGCGATCTGGATCGATGAGTTCCCAAGCCGGAACATTCGGATACAAATTCACACCGCTCAAGTTCTGCACGCCAGCGGTAGTGAGCAACGATGCAATGAAATAGGTTTCCCCAATCCACGCACCGGTCTCGCCTGGCTCATCCGCTATGGATCTGGCCATTGACGCGACTGCTGAGTCCCGAGTTTGGGATAACCCGTTGACTAACGGATTCACTGGGAGAGAGACGAGGAGCCCGAATGCGGCAATGAGACCCACAGATATGAGCGGACGCCAGAAGTACAAAGATGTGGCGCCAATAGCGACCAAAAGAGCCACGGCGATCATTTTATTTCCAACCGGAGCATCCGCTGCACGGAAGTCCTGAGCCAGACCTAGAACACCAGTTGCAGATGCCGCGACAAAAACGACACCAGCGAGCCTTCGAGCAAGAGTCGGAACTGGCAATCGTTCAAGCAATGTGCCAACTGAAACCAACAACACCAAGGACGTGAAACCGAGCCCGATCAACGCTCGCCGCTCAGGAACAATCGAAAGGAATGTCAACTTAGCGATGATAGAGGGAAGTCCCACAAACATCTGCGTTAGGAAAAGCGACATCGCAACGGTCGCAGCGATGATTACACCACGAAGACGATCACCCAATGGAGCTATAAATCTCCAGACCAACGGGACTGCGACGAGCAGCGTGACGCCCAGTAGGAGAAACGAGGACCCCTCTGATTCATTCGGAAAAATCACACCGCGAAGGTTTGAGCCATTTGTTATGTAATTCAGCCCAAACCAACTCGAAAACAAATGACTCCAAGGAAGTTCTCCGCCTGACACGACTCGAGCTCCGGGGTAAACGGTTTGTGAGATCGCATTCATGGCTGGCGCACGAGTGACCAAATATGCTCCGATTGGAACGAGTGCAACACCACCAGTAATTGCTCCAGAAATGATGGTGGACCGAAACGTCGCCAAACCTTCTCGCCATCGAGGCCATAGCGCCCCAGCGGTGACGATTCCCACACCAATCCCTGCCGCAATCTGAAACGGTGGATAGATAGTCAAAGCGAAACATGACAAGAAATACGATGTCAGCAGCGCGAACACGACGAGCCTTCGACCAGATGATGTCACCGCGAGCAGAAGGCATGCCCCCGCAAATGCCATCCATCCAATAGAGCCAAAGGAGGAGCCCGTGTACCACCAATGCAAGAAGGGTGACCCATAAAAAGCTAAAGCTCCAACGACTGACCAGCGAAGCGAGCCAAGCACAACCAGCAAAAAAGCGTAAGTACCGAGAAGCAGGAACGCAGCTACTGACCACCAATCAAACGCGTAGGCGTTATCAATGGGAAGAATCCCATACGCCCAATGGTTCGGATGAAAGATTCTGGTCCAGTCAGCAACAGGCAAGTCGGAGAGCACAGACATGTCGTGTGAGCCCACGCCAATATCGCCATAACGCGGCAGGCCGTTTTCGACCTGTGAGATCACCATTGGGGTGTGAACAATCCACTCGTCAGATCGAATCGCGCGCGGAAGGCCTGCGATCACGGTGTCGTCGCTCCCTGCATCATTGGCGAGCAACGGACTCGAGGAACCCGAAATTCCAAGGGCAGTAAATACGAAAAGTACAATCAGAACTGCTGCGGGAAAGATCAGGTAGCGCCGCTTTTGGCGCATGAAGGCCAGCATCGTTTCGTTCTTGTTGATCGGGTACGCCTTGCCGTCGATGTAGGCGACATCCACATCGGTGGCCACCGCGTTGCT
>JAUMAI010000017.1:0-6163 GCA_032116775.1 Pirellula sp.
GGGCGTGTTGGATGAATTGGCTAACAAGGGTGACTTGTTGAGCAAAGAAGAAGAGATCAAGTCACTGGCGAGCCAACGTTTAGACGCTGAAGTTCGCGCTCAACTTGGGCAGGCCCGCAAGCTTTTGACGACTGACCCATCGGCTGCCACTTTGAATCTGAAGTTATTGTTGGAAGATGTGGATCGTGCCGTCGACGTTGAACCAGGTACCAAAGCTCTGTTACGAGCGATGGTGACTTCGGCAATTCAAACATCTGCATCTCGTGAAGCTCGATTCCGAGATGATGCTGCACGGCGCGATGCTGCTCGAGCAGCAGCAGATGCTAGTTCTCGCATTTTGGCCGAACGTCAACGAACTGAAGCTAGTGTTCAGCAGTTAGTTGAACGATTCAACGCTTTGATGGTGGAAGAGAGATTCGATGAAGCGAACCGTGATGTGGCTCCAGAAGTCGCATTGATCGCTCCCGATACAGTGATTTCAGCGGTGACTGGCGTTAAAGCTGATATCGCTGCAAACCATAAGATCATGGAAGATATCTTGAAGTTGCGTCGAGATAATTACATCGCTGCATTGCGATTGAATGAAGAAGCTCTGGTTCCATTTGTCGACGAACCACCATTGGTTTATCCACCAGCCGAAGTTTGGCAAGCTTTGACCGCTCGTCGCAAAGAACGCTATGGTTCTTTCGACTTAGCTGGTACGAGTGAAGGTGAAAGAAAAATCTATAACTCGCTGAAGAAAGAGACCAAGCAGGTTTCGTTCACCGAAACTCCACTTCAGCAAGTGATCGATGCGATTGGGGACGAACAAGGTATTCCTATCGTCTTGAATCAAACCGAATTAGAGACCGCAGGTCAAAGCCCTGAGTCGCCAGTGACTATCGATTTACCTGCTGAGAGCGGTATCAAACTCCGTTCCGCGCTCCGAATCATGCTTAAGCCTTTAGGCTTGACCTACATTGTTCGTGACGAAGTCCTGGAAATTACTTCAGAGGACGATGCCAAGACTGCCAAGGTCAATCGCGTGTACCCTGTCGGCGACCTATTAAATCTTCCACCAATCGGAGGTGGCGGGATGATGGGTGGTATGGGTGGTGGTATGGGCGGTGGCATGGGAGGTATGGGTGGTGGCATGGGAGGCATGGGTGGTGGCATGGGAGGCATGGGTGGTATGGGCGGCGGTATGGGAGGCATGGGTGGTGGTATGGGCGGTTTCATGGCCGTCGAAGACCAAATCACCGACAAGACCTCTTCGGCTTCCGACCAGAAAACAGCCAAGCCAGCCGCTAAAGCTAATGCCGAGAAATTGCCTGTCACCTCGAGGACTGCGACTGCAGCTGTAGTTAAGCCAAGCCAGAATTGGGATTCGCTCTTCAATCAATTCGACTCCAGCGATGAGAAAGGTCGTGCGGAGTTGGAAGCTGAAGTTCGATCGTTGGTCGCTGGCTTGATGAAGAAGGCTGAAGAAGAATTGAAGAATGGTGAGGATGCTCAAGCCAAGGCTCGCTTTGAATCAACGATCTCGTTGGTCAATACAGCTTTGCGTCGCGGTTATCCACAACCTTGGATGTAC
Source organism: Pirellula sp. (assembly GCA_032116775.1). Classification (GTDB taxonomy): domain Bacteria; phylum Planctomycetota; class Planctomycetia; order Pirellulales; family Pirellulaceae; genus JAFLCP01. Next base: position 1,574 of record JAUMAI010000017.1, read on the forward strand.
GAGGCCTTGAGCGTTTCGATGATGGCCTGCAATTATCCTAAGGGTGAGATTCGCCGAGTCTTGTTAAGTGGTTTAGATTTTTCGGGTGATCCTGAACAAGCGTTGGGTATTGCCAAGTATCTCGCTAAACAAGATATGAAAGTCGAAGCCTTAGCGATTCTGCGCGACATCAGCATGTATTCGCCAAACTGGGCAGAACCCTATGCTTTGGGACTGGAACTAGCTCGCGACATCAATGATGTCGAGTCGCTCAAGTGGGCATGTGCTGGGGTCTTGTCCCAAGCTTGGCCAAAGGAATCTGAAACTCTAGCGGAAGAGGCTCATCTGTCGGCTCGAGCTACTTACATGAAGCTGATGGATGAAAATCGAGTCGTGGAAGCTAAGGCCTTCGAAGATATGATCGCTAAGGCTCTGGTTCGCGACTTAGTCGTTCGAGTTACCTGGACCGGCAACGCTGATATTGATTTGATGGTCGAAGAGCCAGGTGGAAGTGTTTGTTCGCTTTCTAATCCACGGACCATCAGCGGTGGCATGTTGCTGTCGGATGGTACCCCATCTGAGAAAAACTCAGTGGAAGGTTATACCGAAACCTATGTTTGCCCACGCGGTTTCACCGGTGAGTACAAGATTTTGGTCAAGCGAATTTACGGTGACGTAACTGCTGGTAAGGTGACCGTAGAAATCTTGTCGGATTACGGTACTGAGAAGCAGAAGTATATCCGCGAGCAGATTCCTGTCGATAAAGACGCCTTGGTTCGCGTGGCTGTGCAAGAAGGTCATCGATTAGAGCCTGTAGCAGAAGCTCACTTGGCGAATATCCAGACCAAGAAGCTGGCTGCTGGTCGCGCCGTGTTGGCTCAACAATTACAGTCCTCTTCAGGACGCGGTAATTCGGCTGATCAGTATCGCGAATACATGCGATTCATGATGGCAGCCAATCGAGCTGGCCGAAACCGCTTCCCAGGTGCTGTAGGTTACATGCCACAGATTATTACCTTGCCGGAAGGTACCCAGATGATGGCGACGGCTATTGTCTCGGCCGACAGAAGGTATGTTCGAGTTTCTCCAGCCCCGATGTTTTCTGCGATCGGCGAAATCTACACCTTTAACTTCGTGACCGGTGCAACTGGTAACGGAAATGGTGGCGGTGGTCTTGGCGGTGGCGGTGGCCTTGGTGGTGGTGGCGGTCTCGGTGGTGGTGGTGGTGGTGGTGGATTGTTCTAAACGACCAGCCATTGACGAGTAAGAATCAAAAACAGGGAGTCTGACTAAGAATCAGGTTCCCTGTTTTCGTTTAAAACGCTGTCATACTAACAGCGATAGAAGTTGGAGTTGCGCGACTTACGGAACCACGAAAATCACGCCGGTCGTAGCTGCTGCCTGAGCAGCGACGCCCTTCCATGAATAAGGATAGTAATGGATTTCGTAAGGGTTCTTGTTCCCCGGACGATAGTGCCCAAGTGAGTACACTCTCTCGTCCCACGCCTGACAACCCATGCGATATGGGAGGATTGGGAAAGTGCCAAAAAAGTGTAGGCCGGACACCCAGGATTGCACCAAACGATGCGAGCCATTCCCATATCGTTCGAGATTGACTTGTTCAAAGTAGAGTGGGTTATGAAAGAAACCAGGAGAGGTCCAACTGTAGACATCACTTTGCCAGGCGGCACGTGAGCCATCGGGCAGGATCTCGATTCTTATAGCAGATGCCGCGTCCGTGCTTTCTGGCATGGGTGGCTTGTCGATTTTTAGATTGCCAAAAAGTTCTTTCTGAGATTGCAGCGGACCGAGGATTGTATCCAGCGAAATCTTTCTCGATGCAGCTTTGTCAGTGGTTTCTGGCTGCTTCTTCTGTTCGCTGACTACAGATTCTTTTTCAGGTTCTTTGGTTACATCTTGGGCTGGCTCGGCTGGAGTCTCTACAGGTGGATTCGCTTGGGTCTTCTCTTCCTTGGATTGCTTCTCTTCCTTGGATTGATTGTCTTCAGTGCCAACCTGAGGGCTAGACTCCGAATCGATTTCGACCGTTCTGATAAATCCAATACGAACGGCAGCTGGCAACTGTGGTGGTTGATTGGTAGCTGGTGGATCATCCGCTACCGATAGCGAAACGCTTCCGAAAAGCGATTGGCCGAGGACCAGGGTAAGCCAAATCCTTTTCATAGTCTAAACTCCGCAAGTTGAGCTTCTTTTTTCTTCTCTGGTAGTCCACCCCCGGCACGCTGGCTCTTGGTTGGACTGCTTGGCTCAATACACAACTATCCCGAGATTCCCGCTGGAGTGCCAATGATCAGGTCACGAGTCGCTGGTTCCCGCGACTCTGAACGATTTTCTATTCGTTCTGCTGCATCGCGATAGGCGGCACGTGGTGATTCCGATTCCGTCAACCCAATATTGCAATAACGCAATAAAGTACCTTTTTCAAAGTGCACATTTCTGTTTGCTAATGCATATTCAATTTGTGCCTGGTGGTAGCGGAGACGCGTCTCGAGAAGCCGACGATGTGCTTCGAGTAAGACGTCTAAAGCAATCGTGTCCTGTTTATTCTCCAGCGAATTAATCTGCTTAACCGTAGCCTCGAGCCGCTCACGCTGGATGACCATATTTTCGTATGAGCGTTTGATCTCGCTGAGGGAGTTGCTCAGACCGAAGTGCACTGAGCGTTCCTGCTCCTTTAGGATTTCAACTTCACGTGCCAGTGCCAGTTGTGAGTTACGCACGGCAGCATGAGCTTTTCTATAGCCAATCGGGACCGTGTATTCAATCCCTGCCTGCCATTCCTGGAATTGTCCATCCACAAGACTAGAGGCTGCATTACTGTTTCCATTGTAGTCAATAAGTGCCTCACCGAAGCCACGGAAGCGATAGCGGCTCACAACGTCTAAATCGGGTTGAAGAAAGTTACGATTGGCAATCAATTCGAGCTTGCGATGCTCAACGACCCATCGCTGTTTGCGCAACTCAGGACGAAGTGTCAATGCATCCGCAACCGCCGTGTGCCAGTCATAAACGATTGGAGCAGCCGTCGGTTCGGTAATCGGTCTAATCAGCCTGCCATCATTGATCGGAATCCCGAGGATCAATCTGAGCCGGCGTTCAGCAAATCGCACGCCGCCAGTGCCACGGAACGTACCTCCAGAACTGCCGTTGTTCGTTCGCGTGGCATCCATCGGACGTCCATTCAAAGAATCAATGACATCCGCCTGGAACCGTAAGTATTGCCTGCTCGACGTCACTTAAATCTTCCGCGCCGGCAACACGAGCCTTGGTTTCTGTGCGCTGGAATATTTCATAAGCCTTATCGCGAGCATCGAGTGTGGCCTCGAGGTCTCGGTAGGCAAAATAAAGATCCCAATAAGCATTCTCCACATCCGCTACTAAATCACGTACGCCGCGCTCAAATTCCGCCAGCGAAATATCGGTGCGAACTCTCCCGATCAGAACGCCATTGATTACACCAGGAACCGCATAGGGGCCAGCGATGCGATTGAATTCCGTCCCCGCACCCTGTAAAAGGGGTTGCCGAATTTCGGCTTCCAGATAACTATCCCATGAGCTTGGGGAAAATATATTGGATACCTGATTGTTACTGTCGTAGCCAGTTACACTACGCACATTGAATTCCGAACCGGTCGCACTCTTCTTGCGAACTCCCAATTCGTAATTGTGCAGATCCTGGCGAAATAAGCCACCTTCGCCGAAGAAACTATTGTTGTACTGCCGGTCGTTTTTCTCGAATTTCAGCCCAGATCTTAATTGAGCGTCGAACTCACTTAGCGCTGCTTCTTCCCCGGTTCGTGGATCGGTATAAGCTAGTGCTGGATTAACGTTGGCTACTGCGGTCTCCGGCGTGCGTAACAGCGTACCGCCCAGGTCTCGCATAATACGAGAATTCGACAGAGATAAATTGATGCACTGTTCTAATGATAGCAGAGTGGTTTTCTCTTCCGTCAGACTGCTTTCATCCAGATCAAGCGGAGAAGTATCTTCCTCCCAGTGTTCAATACATACCTGATCCAAACAAGGCTCACTCGGCATTAAATGCTGTGGCCCAAGCGTTGGGGCCAACGAGGGCTTGAAGCAGAAGTCCTCTTTCGGCTGTGGGATACTTTGCCATGCACATCCAGGCATTGTGTTGCCAATGAGCGCAATCGTTAGTGTCAGTTTTGCAACAAGTCGCATTTTTCGGTTCGACTCCGCTATCAAAAGTGACATGGCCGTTATGATGTTTGGTGTCAGGTCTAACGCTAAATCGCATTTTCTTAGTGCGATTCGGAAGAAGGTATCGGTATATTTAGTACAGCCGCGATAAAGAGATGTAATTTTCTTAGAACGGTTTAAGAAGGAGGAGGTTCATATTTGGAATAGTCGGAACAGTAGGTACAGTTCAGTTAGTCTTTTCTGCAAGCGTTTGCTTTAGATTTCGAACAACCAACGACGCAGTTATAATCGAGAAAAGGTAGGAGATCTGGGTAGATGGCTGTTTGGAGGTATGCGTTAAATACGTAGGTGAGGATAAATTGACTGCAGTTGATGAGATTCTCAATAAACTAAGTGAACTTATTGAGTCGACTCCGTCGGAACGTGAGT
>JAUMAI010000017.1:6173-12893 GCA_032116775.1 Pirellula sp.
GTGAGTACTGTGGTCTGTTGTTTCGCCAATTGATTCAATGGCTCCCTGGTTGTTCTGCGTATCGAATTCAACCACTTCCGAACTCAACTTGGCTAGTACTTCAAGCGATAAAATCTCCCGCAAATGATGCTAGCGAAACTGAACAAGTCTCTGATGAATTGCTAGCAACGCTTTTGGCGAAAAGGCTCGACGCAGGCGCCCCACAACCTCAAAGCTGGATGCAAGGAAATCGAGGGTGGCTTGCAGTACCCAGTTCTGAAGAAACTTGGCAATGGGGTGGTGTGGCGATCGAGTTTAGCTCGCCGACCGAAGAGTCCATGGCGTCGGCCGTCGCACTGGCTCAATCCATCTGCCATCTGCTTTACTCACATGCGATTCGCTGGCAATCACAGCGTTGGCTCGATAACACTCAAGAGTTAGGAGTTGTTCTTCGAAATTTACAGCACAGCCAAGACAAGCGCGACTGGAGTTTCTCATTAGCTAATGATCTGAGAGTCTATTTGCTTGCCGATCGTGTCACGATATGTCAATGCAATCAAGCACCTGCATTTTCGGTCTTGGCTATTAGTGATCTAGCTTCTGTTCCAGCAACAAATCAACTCAGCGATACCGGCAGGCTTGTCCTAGAAAAGGTTCGCTCGACCGGAAGGTTAGCCTTAGAGAATCTCGCAAGTGGTAGTGAAACAGACAAGCCTATTACCTTAGGCTTGCCCTTAGCTAAGAGTGGCGATAAAGACACTGCTTTGTATGTGGTTCTCGGAGAGTGGAGTTCTCAGGAAAGATTCAATGATGGAATTCAGCGACTGCGAACAGCTTGGGCGATCATTGAGAGTGCAGTGATCCCAACCCAGCGTTGGCTCGATTTACCGAAGTCCGTTCGAAGTTTTTATTCTTGGTATTCTGCTAAGCCTAATATCGTAAACCGCTTCAAATGGCACTTCGCATTTGGGTTGAGTGCCTGCCTGATCGCCATATGGCCTGCCACATTGCACATTGATGGCAACGGCAAGCTCGAGCCAGTAAACCAAGCTTATATTTTTGCAGCCCATGATGGCTTCGTCGATGATTTACCCATTCGAGAGGGAAACGAAGTAAAGCAAGGTGATAAACTACTAGCGTTACGCTCCCCTGAGTTGGCTCTCGAAATTGAAAAAACACTTGGCGAGTTAAATGGTTTGCAAGAAAAAAGAAACGGATTTCAAATCAGTCTCAATCAACTCTCTGGGCAGGATACCGAGACGCAACTTGCTCGAAGCCAGTTATCGGCGGAAATGGTTGAGCTAAATTTATATGAACAGCAACTTCGAGACATACTGAAACTCCAAGAAGGGAATCGAAGTGATCTTGTCCATCAAAGTCCAATCGATGGCATGATTGTCACGGAGAATATCAGATCTCTTTTGGAACATCGACCGGTCAAACGCGGCGAAGCATTGTTGCAGGTTGCAGATGTCAAAGGACCATGGCATATACGTTGCGAGATAGCCGACAACGATGCCGGTTACTTGTCGAGTCGTCTGGCAGAAGATGCGAATTTGACTTGCGCAGTTCGTCTTGCATCGCTCCCCAGTAAATCATTTCAAGGAAGAATCGAAAGAATCAGTCAGATGGTTCGGAAGAATGACGACCAGCAGTCTGTGTGGATTGCCTACGTTCAAATAGCAGACGTCGATCCCAGCGTGTATCGCTACGGCGCTAACGCAAGGCTTCAGTTTAATTGCGGTCGAAAACCACTCGTTTTTGTATGGTTAAGACCTCTGCTCGAAAACCTAAGACGAAGGTTTTGGTTATGAGCCACACAAAAACACAATCGAAGTTAGCACGTGGAGTGGATCTAAGATGATCATGAAAAAGTCATATGCGTTCGGGTTCGCTCTTCTGGTCAGTTTTATGATCTCAGCGGTTTGTCATGCTCAGACGGAGTCTGATACAAAAGATGAAGAGAAAGTTGTTAAGGGAGTTGTTGAGGTCACTGGCGCTCTCACTAAGACGAAAGACTCAATCGAATTATCTGCCGAGATTGCCGGGGTGCTGCGCGATCTTACTGTGAATGAGGGGACAACGATCACCCTGGGACAAAAATTGGGTTCTTTGAAAGATGATAAGCAAAAACTCGCTGTCGAAAAAGCGAAGTATGAACTTGAATTGGCACGGAAGAAATGGTCGAGCGATATATCGGTACGCTTAACGAATAAAGCAGCGGCCGTTGCGGCTGAAGAGTATCAACGCGCGGTTATGGCAAATAAGGAAATCGCAAATACCTATGCTGCCAGTGAAGTAGACCGCCGCAAACTTGTGCACGAGAAGTCGTTACTCGAAATTGAGCAGGCTGAATATGAACTAGACATACGAGGTATGGAGGCACAGGTTGCAGGTAACAATTTGGCTCAGGCTGAATTGGAGTTGCAACGTTTTCAAATTCTTTCGCCTGTAAACGGACTGGTGACCCGTGTTAATCGGCATCCTGGGGAATGGGTGGAGCCCGGCACGACTATTCTAGAAGTCGTCGATATGGATCACTTTCGAGTCGAAGGCTTTGTAACGGTAGACGAAGCCAGTCTAGGGCTCATGGATAAGGTGGCTGAAGTTAAGATACCACTAGGTAACAAACTGATGATCAAAAAAGGTCGTGTTGCGTTTGCAAGCCCAGAAGCAAATCCAGTGAATATGCAAGTGCGCGTGGTGCTCGAATTTCCATTCGATTCCAAGGAAGAGAGGCTCGCCTTCCGCTCGACACTTAAGTGCCAAGTCACCATTCAAAAAGACTGAATCTTTAACCAGACACAGGTTAAGTGACCTGTTCGTATCACTTTTGTTTCCATTCCTTATGAGCTGAAATATGGGAGGTGTGCTGTGAGTACGATAGTTACATTTCCCAGAGTTCGCCAAGATTTAGTTTGGGTCAAGCAAGGGAGTGGAGCGACTGCTAGATGGATCGTAGAGGATCCCTTAAATGGGAGCCATTACTACTTTTCAATGTTTGAACGCGAGTTAATTGAACTGCTCAGCGGCGAGCATAGTATCACTGATATCTGCAACCTGTTAATGCGGCGAAAGCCAGGTACTTCTTGGAGTCAAGACAAGGTTCGAGTCTTCGTACAGCTGCTCGTTCATAGTAACTTGGTACTCGTCGAGCAGTATGGAAAAGGTCAACGATTAGCAGAGAACGCTAGTCTTGAGTTGTCTCAATTGCATTGGGGATGGTTACGAAATCCTTTAGCGATCCGTGTGCCACTATTCCGTCCTCAGACGTTACTTCAATTCCTCGATCCTATTGCAAAGCTTCTCTTTCATCCGCTCGTTATTGCGACTGTTTGTTTCGCTGCAATTTTCTTGGCGATGCTGGTTTATGCAAGATGGACAGATTTTGAGTCACTGATTCCAAGTTTCAAAACCATGTTTGTAGGTGATCGCTGGGTCTATCTCATTCTGTCACTGGCGATTGTTAAGTCCATTCATGAATTAGGGCATGCCTTGGCATGTTATCGATTTGCAGGCAAGTGTGGTGAAATTGGAGTTCTTATCCTGGCCTTTACCCCTTGTCTTTATTGTGATGTTTCTCCCTCTTGGATGACATCAGAGCGCTGGAAAAGGATTGTGATTGCTTTGGCGGGATTCTATTTCGAACTTATTATTTCAATTTTTGCGCTGTCTGCTTTGTTGGTTGCTAAAGATGACACTAGTCGTGCGTTTTCTATCTATCTTCTTTTCATTTGTACGATTGGAACAGTCGCGTTAAATATCAATCCACTGGTGAAGTATGACGGATATTTTGCTCTGGCAGACTGGTTGCGAATACCGAATCTCGCGGATCAAGCCACAGAGGCGGTGCATTATCTGATGAAGCGGAGCTTTTGGAAAAGCGTTCCATCTCGACCAACGCTCGATGGTTCATTGTTTTTCCTGGCAAGCTATTGGTGCTTGTCTCTCGCCTATCGAGTCGTTCTCTTCTTTGCTCTCTTGTGGGGAGTCAATTTGTTTCTAAAGCCCTATGGGCTGGAATTTGTTGTTTACTACGTTGCAGTTATCACGCTTTTGGTTTGGTTTCGCAAAGCGGCATCTGCTGCGTTTAATGCCATAGTGAGGGCAAGTGCTTCGGGCGCGTTGCATAAAAAGAGAGCCGGTCTAACGGCTTTTGTATTATGTATGGCCTTGTTTGTTTTTGCTGCTGTCCCTTTTGAGTCCGAGATCACGGCGCGAGGGGTGGTTGGCTTCAGCGAAATGGAACCTTTTTTTGCACCTTATTCGGGGAGAATAACCGAGACACTTGGAGAACCGCAAAGCGTTCATGCTCAACAGGTTGTTGCAAAATTGAAGTCCATAGATTTAGAACAGAGGCGAATCCAACTCGAAGGAGAAATTAAGAGACTGAAGCAGCGAATATCCTTAAAAAGAGACTTGGCTACTCTCGATCCAGAATTCGATCTTCAAATCCCAGTCCTAGAAGAAAGTATTCGAGTCACGGAATCGCAACTGGTTGCTCTAGATGCTGAGATTGATTTGTTGCAAATTACGGCAGGAAAAGATGGATTTTGGTTCCATGCACCCCCAACAGATGAGGAATTCCCCTCTGCTGTTCTCCCAAAATGGTATGGCAGCCCGTTGGAAAAGCAAAACATTGGTTCTTGGGTCGAGAAAGGTACCTTGTTAGGTTGGCTGGTGGATCGCCAAAAACCTCGATTTGAGCTTTATCTGTCGGAATCGGATGTTTCGTTGCTTTCACGATCAGATACCGTGTGGATACGTCTCGATCACGACCCATGGCGTGCGCTCAAAGGTGTCATTGTCGACGTCGGTTCTGAACCAATCGAGGAGGTGCCAACCGCACTTATTGGTGATTGGCAATTTCAGGGGACGCGACTTGGACCGGACAAAGAATCCCTTCTTCAGAGTGTTGGTTGAAGCAGAACAGCCACCGCCAAACTTAATTCTTGGATCTTTGATCTCTGCCTCCTTATCGCTAGAAAAGGCGACAATGTTGGAACAATTGATACAATGGTTCCATCAAAAGATCGCCATGGTGAACTAAAAGAAGCAAACGGTACTCGTTTTCTTGTTTTTTCGGTGCTTATACAGATTGCTTCAGTCAAAAATCCCCCTTTCGGAAGCAAGCGATTTGTGAATTGACCTTTCGTGGCCATCCGGAGATCGCCGGTAGGTTGGGGTCGCTTTTAATCTGAGTGCTGCTAATTAGACTTGAGTTACCATCGGTCGCGTTTGGGTGTGGGGTGCCAGTGAAGTTTCTATTTAGGTAGCAAGAGGGACGGGTAGTCATGTTTTCCAAATCGCCCAACCCTATCCGTAGTTTGTGGGACAAATTAGCACTCATACGGGATGCACGACTGAAAAGAGTGCGTGGTGGAGATTTACGCTCGCAACTCGAAGGTATTTGTTTTCGCAAATTAGAACGCAAGCGAGTGCTTTCGGTCACCGCAAGTTTTGCATCGAATATTCTTCAGATTCAGTTTGATGGTACGAACCCAGCCGATCAGGCGACTCTTGCAGTCGACGGGGTCGGAGGTTTTATCGTAGATATCGATGGTAATCTGGCGACCGCGGAGGAAAGCGGACTTCTGGCCGATTTATGGCGAGTTGAAGTTCAGGGTAATGGAGGCCTATTTGAGTGGATAGGTGACTTTTCCGCCGCACCGCTGAATTCACCCAATGCACTGAATCAAGTTATTGAGATCACCAATTTAGAAAACCTGAAACTTGATGCTATCTGGAATGCCCAAGGAAATGTTTCTTTAGACGCCGCATCGATTGTTCTCGGTGGTGACCTGACCATCCAAGGCGATTTATGGGTGACAGCGGGAACTGCTGTTACAGACGCCTCAGTAACAGAAATTGAAGTATATGGTGAGGCCACGTTCCAGTCGGTTGGAATTGAATTAGCAGATACTGTTGGCGACAGCTTCACTATTCATGGTAACGCTCGCTTTGAGAGTCTCGGAGCGGGGATTGAAATTGGCGTAGGCGGAGCAGCGTATTTTGGCTCTTTGCAATTTGTGACCGATGGAAATGCTGATCTCGTCGAGGCTGATTCAACATTGCTGGAGGGAGATTCAAGTGCCAGTCATTTGATGCTCAAGTCTGCAGGTAGCATCGGGGATAACACGAATGCCACCTTGGACGTTACAAACGATGCATCGATCATAGCTGCGACAACGATTTCCCTAGCCGATGATAATTCGAATGTTCTGTCAATTGATGGTTCATTGAAACTTGATGCCAAGGATGGAATATTAATCGATGCGTTGGGAACTTCTAATTTTGGTTCAGTGAATTTTATTTCAACTAGCATCGTCGAGATTCATGAAGATAGTGATACGGTTTTGAATGACGATTCACAGGCGAGTCAGTTAAAACTTGTTTCCCAAGGCTCAGTTACTGATTCATCAACAGCGAAAGTTGTCATCGCCAATGACGCTATTATCGAGGCTGTGGATCTGATAACTCTCGGTGATGATAACTCGAATGTCTTAATGGTTGGGGGGCTGTTGGACATCAAGGCCACCAATAGCATAACGATCAATAGTCTCGGACAGGCCAATTTCGGTAGTCTACGTTTCGAATCACAAAGTAGCGTGTCCGTTCAGGAAGATAGTGACACCGTCCTGCAGGGTGCTTCGACGGCCGATTCGTTAGCCCTAACTTCGACGGGTTCTATTACCGATCAAACCAATGCCACGCTGACGGTCGCTCAAGCAGCCAATTTAG
>JAUMAI010000018.1:0-1822 GCA_032116775.1 Pirellula sp.
GGTGAAGTATTGCAATGCAGCTCCCCAGCTTTGTTGCGGGACGACTCTCAAGTCGACTTGAAAGGCATTGCTCAGGCGAACGCTCATTTTGGTCTCACCGCGCCCGATAACTTCTTGAACCTGAGGAAATGAACCGAAACGATTCATGACTTCCTCGGCGTTATTGCTGATCACCAAAATGTCCAGGTCTCCGATGGTTTCTTTTCTTCGGCGATAACTGCCTGCAAAGTCGAGCCGTTCAAGCGACGGGCATCCGTCGAAATGCGCTCGTAAATTCTCAACCAACTGTTCAGCTTGATCTAGCCTTAGCCGCATTGCGGCTTGCATGACAATCCCGAGGTTTTGCAGGATGTTCTCCTCGGTTTTCTTACCGAAGCCTTTGATGTTTGCAACTTGTCCTGATTCGCAAGCAGTTTTCAGAGTTTCATCGCTTTTTTCGCACCGAGTCCTGGGACTCGCATCACGTCGCGAAGCGTTCGAGGGACGGCCTGACGAAGAGTATCCAATTGAGGTAGAGCGCCTGATTCGACGACAACTTTTGACTTCTCCGCGAGTGTCCCTCCAATCCCATCGATGCTCGTGAGATCAAAACCGTTTTTGATTAATTCCGAAACCGGTTGGCTCAGTGCGCTGAAGGCCGCAGCTCCACTGCGATAAGCGCGAACGCGGAACGCATTCTCACCGGAGAGTTCCAAGAGGTCTGCCATCTCTTCGAAAATTTCAGCGAGTTGTGCGTTCGACACGTTGCGGTTGGCTTCTGAGAGATTTGCTGGTGAGAGATTGGGTGCTGAATTCGATGGTTTCATGACTTCGGTGCTTTGGCAATTTTTTCAAATAGTTCGGACAATGATTCGATCCAGTGGGATAGACCGTGATGATGCCGTGTGTATTGTTCGGCATCGTCGAGAACCGATGTCCAACGAGTAGGTTGGTTGAAGCGATCAGCAATTTCTGCGGCCATCGCTTTGGGATTTTTAACGGGCACTAATCGGCCAAAGGGATGTTTTCGAAGAAACTCACCCGCTCCTTGTTGCGTGTCGGTAGCTAGTACTGGGCAACGGCATACCATAGCTTCCAACATCACGTTCGGAAGCCCTTCGTAGTGAGAAGGGAGAACCAGTAGATCGCAGCGTTGCATCAATGGATATGGGTTATTCAAATGCCCGTGGAAGTGGACATAGGGGGTAATTCCCAAGCGATCCGCTTGCTGCATCAACGCGCTTTTTAAAGGTCCGTCACCCACCAGATGTAGTCGGTAGGATGTCCCATGATCGGCGACGAGCAACCCGAAGGCATCGAGTAAGTCCGCATGTCCTTTCTCTGCGCTCAATCGGCCAACGGAAAGGATGTGTCGAAGATTTTGATCGAAAGGGACTTCAGGAAGTGGTTCAAGTCGTTTGCGATCGATCCCCGAAATATCGAGAGGACTCGGAACGATTTGAAATTGTTCTTTCGGAATATTGTAAAAGTTGCTTGCTGCTTCGGCGGTACCTTGAGATACACTCAACAGTGCTGTGCTTTCGCGGTATGCTCTCGCCAAGCGACGGCGTTTGACCCATTGCCATCGCTCTTCCTTTCGCTGTAAATCGAATTGTGGGGGGGAGACAATGGTCGAAACTCTTGGGCAGTTGTTTTTTCTTGTCGCTGGACCGGATACGAGGGTCATGTGAAACAGGCGATCGTAAGTCAGATCGATCCGTTGTTTTCTAATGACATCGCTAAGATGATCGATATACTGATGATGCATTCGGCCTGGCCATTGCAAGAATGGCTTGCGGCGGTCGGACCAGAACGCAAAGATTGGGATATCCTGCGGAACCGA
>JAUMAI010000019.1:0-8223 GCA_032116775.1 Pirellula sp.
ATATCTTCGCAGCCTTCGATAGGTTGCACATTCTCACGACAAATTGCGGCGAACGCATCAATAGGATCGATTAATTCGCAATGATGCCCGCGACCATTTGGTTTCTCGAGCACGAGTACCATCGCTGGCTTGAGCGGTTGAGGCGGAGGGCCAAATGCCATACGGCCCAAAGAACTCAGAGGAAATTCCCAACTATCTTCAATCCCCAGGGGCTGTAACGGCAACTCTTGCAGCCATGGCAGCATTGCGAAAGTAGGGCGACGCACATGACAATTCCTAGGATATCCCCAGACTGTCAGTTGTCCGTTGTGTCGAGTAATGCACGCGAGATCGTCACCCATCAACCGCCATCCGGAATGGGCCAGGGCAAACGCTGTCGTACTTTTGCCCGTGCCACTTGGTGCAACGATAAGCACGCTACGCTGCTCACCGCTGTCGAGCACCGCAAGACAGGCTGCGTGGATTGGCACATGCGACGATCTTGCGAGAGCCGAACAGAGGATCGCTGTAAAGAAATAGCGACAGGCCTTCGCTCGTGCAATCGACTCCACGGTGATTGATGCTGCACGATGCTCCAAGTCGATGTCGCATTGGCCCAATTCGACCAACTCCAATCGTCGATAACTCTTGCCGACATAATTCACGGCGCGCACGCCCGGTGGTATTAAGCCTGACCACACCTGATGAACTCGTACAGGCGGAGAATTGCCTTCCAGAGATGCAAGCCGTAATCGCACGGACCAATCGGTCTCTTGGTGTCGCTCAGTCTCGAATTTACCCAACAAATCTTGGGAAGAGGCGAATAACTCCGGTGCGTCAGCCCCGACGCGCATTCGCATACCTAAGATATTGTAATCGGCAGAGACGCAGGCTTGACGTTTTTGACCTGCCAGTCCACTTGTCACCATGAAATGCCTCCTTGCTGGTATGGCCGAGCGGTATAAGCCACATACGGAGTCCTAGAAAGCCGGCGTCCAGTTCATCCGGCGTCCAGTTCCCCCGTTGTTCCAGTAATGAGGTACCCTTGCGAGCACGATAGATGGTACGCGGCATCAAACCAGACGCTTCAGAGTCAAACCCTGGGCAGATTATCCCGCCGCGTTGCCGGTAACTTTCGGAACACCTGTCACAGCCGAGAGCTTTTGCACCTTCTTTACGGTTGGCGCTTGATAGGCTTTAACAGCCGTCTTCTGTTTCTTTACTTGTTTAACATTTTTCTTCTTAGACGACTTCAAGGGATCTACTCCTCGCAAGAAAGGTCAGATGGGAACCCGCTGGGCTTGATGCTCCGTAGCCATGCCCCGTAGCCTCGAAGCTATGCAGGTGCGCCGCCGGTGACTTTGACGCCACCCGTGACTTTTGCAAGCTTTTGCATCTTTTTCAGGCTGGGAGCTTGATAGGCTTTGGCAGATTTTTTAGTGCTAGCCGTTTTTTTGGTGCTGTTGGTCTTTGGTTTCGACATAGATTTTGCTCCTGAAATGAATTCTCGATTAGGATCTTCAATACTTGATGCTAAGAATTGGAAGCGAAGTAGTTTGCTACTAAGTCACCGCTCCGCCGGTTACTTTTGTGAGCCCTGTTACCTTGGCAAGTTTTTGCATCTTCTTCAGGCTGGGAGCTTGGTAGGTTTTCGCAGCCTTAGGTTTGCTCGCGGATTTTTTGGTGGTGTTCTTCTTTAACGCTGGCATAGCATCAGATCCTCAAACAAAAGTAATGCTTTATCGATTGAGAGCACACTCGCACGCCTTATGTTCGCCATGCCGGTTCATTGGCAAAACGAACAGTATACGATCTCTCTTAGGAAAGGATCGAAACATCGCGCGAGTTATCTAAAGCGAATAATCGGAAAAGTCGTCAAAATTTACCAGAAAGGAGCCTCAGCGATCTTGGTCTTTATTGCGGTGATATGCCGGTGGTCGCCATTGTACCTGTCGCCTTTGCCAGTTTTTGCATCTTCTTCAGGCTCGGAGTTTGATAGGTTGCGCATTGATTATCGTGCTTCGGTTGCTGGTGCGCGAGACGAAACCTCCTCGCTACAAGAGTTGTCGTTAGGACGCGATCCAAGGTGGAAACTGATACGAGTTGCTGCGACGCTTACTGATTTTCCCAAATCTGTATGCTCGTTTGTTTTAAAAAGTACGTTCGCACATAGCTAGTTGCAACGGAGAAGTGGATCTAGGGACAGACGCGTTTGGCTGGCTTTCGTCCTTCAGCAGCGAATCATTGTCCTCATACGTGGAACAAGTTGCTGCTCGCTTCATATCTATGTGAGCATGCGTCGTAATCAGGCATGTATCGTGTGGTTCATCGGGCTTGTGCGCAAAAATGAACTACGCAATTTTATGCAAGTCGGACCACTTCGATCATAGTGAACAGACCATGACTTAGAATGATCCGCTCTAAGTGAATAACCGCATTTCACCAGTAATGATGCATAATCCTGTCAGCTTTGTTCGCATCCTCCCAGAAGCACGAGCAGGGAACTGATTTGTCTGGTGCAAACATTTCGACGACCAACAGTTTGCATTCTCGCTTAGCCGCATGATAAAATTTTTTTTAGAAGCTTCAAGCACTTTTAATCATCGCACTCGTGGTGGTTATGTCTTAAGAGATAGAGATCGCCGCCTGTTAGTAATTCTTGAGAAAAACCACCGCTCACAAGTGTAATGCGCTCTTGCAGGCCCATCGACTCCCCAGCGCTTCGAGCTTGGTCGATGATATTTTGTGAAATCAGTTAGATTCGTGCTTACAAGGACTTTGTCGTTAAGAAATGGCCCAAGCTAATCGAGATGGTCCAATAACTCGCATCACATTTCAATGAAATGAACTACCTCTCGTCCTTCATTTGTTATCGTAGAGATAGCAATCAACTTTTGGTGCATTCAAAAAATGTGATCGGTGGATTTGCCAGAAAATCCAGCCAGTAGGATTCTCCCCATCGCTGAAGTCCCTCGGGCGATACTTGAGGCTTGTGCCAGTGAACTTGCGTCAGTCCGGCGTCATGCATCGCGCGTTCCAACGTAACTGTGCTCAAATAGTAATTGGTTACTTCGACGGTCCCCTCGGGGAGATGGAAACTCCAATGGATCGGCGCGCCTTCTTCTAGACACCCTTGAAGCCGTTTGGAGTAACCGTATCTTCGCCCCGTATCAAAGTTCGAAGGTGGATCGTCGGGATTATTATTGACCGTCACGAAACGTCCTCCTGGTTTAAGATTGCGAGCTATGGCCTCGCACATCGAAAGAAGTTCCTGGTAATTACTCGCGTAATTCAATAAGTACGCTGCAAACACCAAGTCCGATTTCGCGCCGAAGCTTATGTCCCTTGCGTCGCTAACACTGTATTGAACACCGAGCGGTTCCGTAGCTTCCTGGGAAATCGCCAAATCGATCATTCCCTTTGAGAGATCGATGCCGCTGATGGGGCCCGCACCCAAGCGACGAAGAATTCGCGTGTAGTAGCCTTCGCCGCAAGCGAGGTCGAGTGTACTCAACCCCTGAACCTGTCCGACGATTCTGAGCAGCGTATGTCGTTCGATATGGGTTCGCCAAGGCTGGAGTTTGGACTCTTGATACTCTTTAGCAATTTTATCATAGTCGGTTGTCATGATTCATTTTCGCTGATGTTAATAGGTGCGCGGGTTCCTAGAGAGTTTCGGCAAGCGAATGTCATTGTCAAATACATCGCAAAAGAAATTCCGAAGCTGATAAACCAAGCGTAATTGTAAATCTCGGTCCACACCGAGGGTGGTGCCTTGGTGCTGATTGCGGCTAAAAAGCCAGGAACACATGGGGCAATTCCCGCTAGCAGAGCTACCAGCCCAGCAATATGAAACCCCTGGGTGTACCAATAAGGGCCTCCGGGATCGTAGAGTCCGCGCAAGTCAAGTCGAGTCCGTCGCAAGACATAATAGTCCGCGATCATCACGCCACCAACGGCACCCAACAAGACCGAGTAGGCGACGAGCCACTTAAAGATGTAACCGGATGGATCCTCTACAAGTCTCCAAGGTTGAATGAAAATACCAATCAACCCTGTGAGTATCGCACCCGTTCGAAACGAGATATGTCGTGGACTCAGGTTTGCAAAGTCGTTGGCCGGTCCAACAACATTGGCAGCTAGATTGGTCGCCAGTGTGGCGATTACCAACCCGAACAATCCTAACGCGTGCCAGAACGGGCTCTCAAAACGAGACAATAATTCTACAGGGTCCCAGATGGCATGACCGTAGATCACAATGGTTGCCGAAGTGACGGCGACGCCAATAAAGGAGTATAAACCCATGGTCAAAGGAAGCCCCAATGCCTGCCCAAGCATTTGGTCGCGTTGGGTTTTGACGTAGCGAGTAAAATCAGGGATGTTCAATGCCAGTGTTGCCCAGAACCCAACATTCGCTGTCAGCGCGGGAAAAAAGAAGGACCAAAATTCGCCTTGTCGCTTTCCGCCTGTCACGAACTGCGACGGTTGCGACAACATTGGCCCGAATCCACCCGCTTCGCGATAGGCCCAGACCAATAGGGCAAGTCCCAAGCCGATCAATAATGGAGCCTTTATATTTAGCAGAGCCCTTACAGACTCGATCCCGCGCCAAATGATATATTGATTGAGACTCCAGAATGCCAGGAAGCAAATCAACTGTGGCAAGTTGATGTTTAGCAAAGGGATATTGGCTTGCTGCGACCATGAAGTAAAGTACAGTTCCAAAACTTTATAGATGGCCCAACCTCCGATCCAGGTTTGGATGCCAAACCAGCCACAGGCAACCAGCGCCCTCAGTAGTGCAGGCACATTCGCGCCTCGCAAGCCAAAGGCGGCTCGGCAGTATACGGGAAACGGAATCCCGTATTTCGTTCCCGCGTGAGAATTAAGAACCATCGGCAGCAGTACCACGAGGTTCCCCAAAAAAATCGTCAAAACCGCCTGCCACCAATTCATCCCCTCTTCGATCAACGACGAAGCGAGCATGTAGGTTGGTATACAGGCAGATAACGCGACCCACAATGAAATCATGTCCCGCAAAGCCCAAAGGCGAGCCGACAAAGGGACTGGCGCTAAGTCTTCACTCCAGTAGGTTTTCACCTTCAGCGATGATTCTAGTTTTGCGATATCATTAGGCGTAGAGATTGAAACACGATTGGCACCTTCCGTCACATAGGGTTGCATCTCGGTACCGGTGACTTTCATTCTGCGGGGATAAACAAACGTCTTGTTCAGTCTACAGTCCGGACACGGCCAGGTGCGAGTTCGTAGTCGCTCGAGTCACTTTAAAGGAGCCATTCGGCGAGTTTCGCCCAACTGCTTGCTCGCTGGACGCCGGTGAACCGTAAAAGGATGTTTGCCGGGCCACCTGCTCGAATATCACATGTTAATAAAACCATCACAATCAAAACGCTGCCGAGAAGCATCCTTTGATTTCATCTATGGCGAATGTCAGACATTTCAGAATCTAGCTGATGTATTCACGCCGTTACTAATGACCGCTCGATTCAGCAACGCATTGTTATGCAGTTCTTGTGTGTAAGCAAGTACGCCTCAGTTCAGTTCTGAATTATCAGTGGATGAACTTTCCGACAATTCATTTCTTCAATCGGTGGGAGAGTCATGGGGGAAACGCTCGATCATGAATTGCCCTCACACTAGATGTATTCGTGCAGAGACAAGGCTAGACGGCCGATCGGCCAGGTGGATCGAAACTACCAATTCCGCTGTGTGGTCTGCAGATAAACCCAACGCATTAGAAAATTCACCAGCGTGGATAAAGGGCAAATGTTATTGAATGCCCGTCGCTGTTTTACCAAGCACAAGATACGGTGAAATACAGCGAAAGACTTTATATATTTGGCTTCAGGCACATCGCAAAATTGACTTTATCTGACCCGCTGGCTAGGATGCTCCCACGCACTACGTGAGAATTGAGCAGGATAAAGTATCACTTGTTGAAAGGCGCATGAGCGAGAAAAGATGGATGATTTATCCAAATTGCTTTGCCAAATAGCGTCGTACGGGGAAAGAATCGCTATCTTACAAGATGGCGAAAACATTTCGTACAGCGAACTGATGCAGAGAGTGACCCGCTTTGCCGAACACCTTCTTGAAAATGGTTTTGGAGAGAGTCGCGCCGTTGCCACAGCGTTACCCAATGGCAAAGAGCAGTTGATTGTTCATTTGGGGGCGTTTCTGGCAGGCGTTCCCCTGATTAGACTCAGGCCCACTGCGCCGCCGGCCCAGCTTCACCACTGCCTCAAAACAATTCAGACGCATGGTCTGGTTGCTTCAGATGAGATTTTCGGATCGATCGAACAAGAATTTCTACCTAAGTGCTTAGTCAAACTTGATTGGTTTGACCAGAGTGCTGAAACTGCAAGGCACTCTGGGGATAGAGAAGAAAAAATTGAGCCATTTGCGACAGTCAAGCCAGATCAGATTGCCACCATTACCTTCACATCTGGAACGACGGCTCGCCCAAAGGGTGTGATCCATAGCCGAAGTGCAGTAGCCAATGCGATCAAGCGAACGATCGATATTCTTGAGTATTGCCCGGATGATGTTGTGCTGGTGCGAATGGCGCTTTACGCCCAGATCGGGATGATCATACAAACGTTACCGGCTTTAGTGGTTGGGGCCACGGTCGAACTGGCTACCTTGGCTCCCAGTGATGCCTACCGAAATGCGTTAATGTCCGAGCCGAAAAAGACTTTGTTATTCGAAGCTCCAGCTGTCTTAGCGGATGTGATGAGAAACCATGAAGTGACTGGTAGTGGCATGGATCGGCTGCGAGCGATTTGGGCAGGTGGTGACTTCATTACCCCTCGAATTCAGACCAGGACCTTCGCGATCTCGGGCAAATATATTTCAGTCGCTTATGGCATGACCGAAGTTGGACTCATCAGTGTCCTGCATTCTGATAACGAACATCCCGCAAGCGGCTTAGTTGGCTTTCCATTACCAGATACCAAAATACGTATTGTCGATGATCTTGGGCAGGAATTACCTTCCAATCAAAAAGGCAATATTCAGGTAATGACCCCATCAAGTTTCGATGGTTACTGGAACCTTCCTGATTTGACTCGATCGGTGCTTGGGCCGGATGGATGGATTTCAACCGGAGACATTGGAAAAATCGATGATTCCGGAAAGTTACATC
The DNA here is from genome assembly GCA_032116775.1 of Pirellula sp. Classification (GTDB taxonomy): domain Bacteria; phylum Planctomycetota; class Planctomycetia; order Pirellulales; family Pirellulaceae; genus JAFLCP01. Next base: position 7,145 of record JAUMAI010000019.1, read on the forward strand.
TACTTGGTCGGCACAAAGAGATGATTGTGATCAACGGTTGGAAAGTAGCTCCGATCGAAGTTGAGACTGTCATACTTTCCCATCCGGGAGTCCAGCAAGCGGTTGTTGTGGGGCTCGAAGACGACGAGGGAAATATCAAAATCGAAGCCTTTGTTCTCCTGCGTGAAGGATTTGAACCCTCTCCATCCCGCGAGGATCTTTTAGAATTGGCAATCGAGCGACTAGAAAAATTCATGGTTCCCTCAGAAGTCTATTTTGTACGCCGGCTTCCTTACTTCCCAACCGGAAAGATTGATCGAGAACGGCTGTCGATGATCTCGCTCGCTGGTTTGTGGGACGAACTCATGTAGTTGGCCATTTCTGATTGAGATCAACATGATGCTTGCGAATAATGCTCGAGCGGCAGTTGGACTTACCGCACGCGAGTGTTGGATCCTCGCTGTGCTTGTAGCGATTCAGTTTACGCAAATCGCGACATTCATCATGATTATGCCCTTGGGTGATCGTCTTCGAAGGGAGTTGTCATTGACTCCCGATCAATTTGGAGCGGTGGTTGCCTGTTATGCATGGGCGGCTGGCTTGTCAAGTTTAGCAGCCGGCTTCGTCATCGATAGATTAGATCGTAAGCAATTGCTGCTAGTGATATATGGTGGTTTTGCATGCAGTACGTTGGCTTGCGGTCTGGCTCCTGGCTATGAGTTGCTTTTGGCTGCCAGAACACTCGCGGGTGCCTGTGGAGGACTAGCAGCAGCAGTTGTGGTGACGTCCGTCGGCGATCTTTTTTCGAACGAGAAAAGAGGCCGCGCCATGGGTATGGTGATGTCGGCCTTCGCTATTTCATCGATATTTGGATTGCCCATAGGATTGATGCTGGCGGAGCTGTTTGGGCGTGGCGCTCCTTTTTTCGCTTTCGGTGCTCTTTCGGTTGTCATCTGGGGCATGGCGTTATTTTACTTGCCGCCAATCCGAGCTCATCTTGATCAACCGCGTCACCATCCGATCGCTGAGTTTCTCGCCGTTATGCGGGTCAGGGGGCACCTGATAGGATTCTTGTTTTCGTTTTTTCTGATTCTCGGAAC
>JAUMAI010000020.1:0-2816 GCA_032116775.1 Pirellula sp.
AGCATGCTAAAGAACGAAAAAACAGCCAAGGTGGGAATCAAGAACAAACGACTCCAAGCAGGCTGGGACGATAGCTACTTAGAGAAAGTCCTGATCGGATAATGACTTATGGTGCAATCACCCTGGCAAACTACCCTAAACTCCAGAACGAAATACATGCGGTCATTAAATACTACTTGGCACAACATTTCGACCGTTCTAATAAGACTTCAGCGACCAATTCGGATTCCGAAAAATCAGCATCGGAACCATTCAAACAACGAAGATCTACAAATGTTTCCCCTAAAAATCGCAGACGGCTTATTCACAGTAATGAGTCAAAACATTGTTCAATAATCTGCACACACAACCCAATAAATGCCTGTGCGCTAACAAGATCATGCGATCCTGTTCCTCTCATTCATTTCATCTAAAAAATCGAAGAATCCTTCATCATCGAAATAGTGAACCCCATCTTTATCGACCCAGCCAACGGGCACTAAACGGTCGTTAAAAAGACCTTCTCGGTATATGATTATTTGCTTCCGCTTGGTTCCTTCCCTAAACCACATCGGTCGCCCTAAGAATGTGATGAGCTTACCCTGCTCATGGTAGTATAATTCCAAGTGTTCTTGGTACTCATCATCGGTGATTTTTTCTACTGCGATCACGGAATTTCTATCCCTTGAAAGATACAAAATCTGATACTCTACGCTTGGGGTGTAATTTCCTTGCCCCGTTAAAGCATAATGGAGCGGACGATTATTATAAAACTCGTTCCAAGTTCGGTGCTTCCGCCCAACGTAGTACTCTCCAGTCACTGGATCGCCAAAAATATAAGGACCATTTTCGGTTGACATTTCACCATACTCTGCAAGCATTACGATCTCAATCACGTCAAATATGGCTCCAGCGCGTACCCCCATTTTCATAGCCTTTCCAAGAGCCCGAAACGGTGCCGCAGGGCCTCTGTGTGAAATTCGTTCGTGAAAATCCTTATTTACCAACTCAAGCTCTGTACTGCCGTCTGGGCCAACATGATTCCATATGGTATCCGCTGGCTGTTTCCAATCCGGTTCAACCTCTCTCATCTTCGCGTTTGCGCGGTCGAAATCCGCTTTTGTTCCATCTATAAAGTCGACCTTCACGGTGTACCGCGTTGGATCGCCTTTGTAGTACCATTCACGCGGCAAGCCGTTTACGGCAATATTTCCGTCAGCTCCGAAGGTCACCGTCTTTCCACTCAAACCAAGTTTTTGGTTGACTTCTGCATTGTTAAACGTAAACCTTATGAAGCCGTCGCTTCCACGTGCATAAACTCCTCGCTTATCGGATGGACCAACCGGAAAAGGTTTACGACTTAGTTTTTCCTCTGTATACCCTGGCTTTGATGGTGCATCAATATCTGGTCTTGCAGGCAACTTGCTTTGGTCACTTGAGGCCGGTCGTCCACTTTCTTGACCGCTATTTGTTCCCTCTTCGAAGTTGGTCCTTCCTCTTCCAAGTCTATCTCCCGCAATTTCGTCACCGTTTTCTACAAAACCTCGCACGGGAACATACCCCGTCCCTTCCGGCTGATCACCCAGCAAATTCCCAATCCCATTTTCCCAGTTCGCATACACATTCGAGGTAGCAACGTTATAGGTTTCGCGGGATTGGCCTTCGGTGAAGAGCAAGTCGGTGAGCGATTCGTTTCTGGAGAGTTGCCAATCTTCGATCGCATCAAGCATGGCTGCGTCATGCGCGGCTTGCGCACTCGCACGTGAGGTCGAGTAAGCCGCTTGACCATTGGCGGCGGAGATGGCTTTTACGGTCCAAGGAGTAGTGCCTAGAGTGGACGAGCCGCTGAGGGTGTTGGCCCAGGAGGTGTCGCGGGCGGCGTAGTACTGCGCGTCGCGAGTCTTGATCGCACTGCGGCGCGTGGCCCCTTCGACGCCTGTGTCGCCGTTGGATGATGCTGAACCATACTGGGCATCGAGCGATGCGACCGCTTGATCGTAGGTGCGTTCAGCCCCGGCGATCGAGGCTTCTTTGTCTTTAGTCGCTTGAGCTAACGTCGAATTGAGCTGCGTCAAGGCAGCTTGCTCGGCACTCTTACGAGCGGCTTCGGCATTGCCAGTCGCTGTGCTATGAGCACTATTGGCATTATTGACCGCAGTCGTGTGAGCGGATTCGTTACCCGTGAGTTGCTTCTGTAAATCGGCATCGGCTAGCGCAATCTCTTTATCGCGGTCCGCTCGCATTGTCGCTTCGGCAGCTGTTTCGCTGATCGTCATCAAAGTCGAAAGATAAAGCTCACGGGCCGTGGCGGTTGTGGTTTCATAAGCCTTAATCGCTGTGCCAACGGTCGATGCGTAGGCGATACCGGCATTCTTGACACCGGTCGTGCGAAGCAAAATGTTGGCAGTAGTACTGTTGGTATAAGTGGTTTCGATGCCACCAATATCGACGCTCCACTGCAGATAGTTTGGTATCTCGTTTTGCCACCACTGCGCTTTGAGTTCTGCGATACTGGCTTGTGAGGCATCTGCGATTAGGTTCGATGTATTGGCCAGCGACCGACGTACATTGCCGCGTGCCACTAGATCGCCCGCTGTATGTGTTCCCCAAGCCTGAGCGGTGTTATTGCGCCACACATTGTCGGCGGTGGTAATCGCCTTACGCAAATCGTTATCCGCTTCCGTGTAGAGCAATGTGCGAGCACCAATGATCGGAGCCGCTGTGTCGGTATAGGTTTTCTCATCATCAGCTAAATTGGTCACATGAGTCTTACCTGCTTGCCCCAACTCGGTGATGGCATCGACCACGCTACCGCCTTGTGCCACGCCTTCGGTGTA
>JAUMAI010000021.1:0-1889 GCA_032116775.1 Pirellula sp.
TCAGACGGCCGGCGACGCCGTCAATGTCAACGAAGCGAGGGACAGCGGCCACCTGCGGTGTCACCTTGGCGGCCCAGGGGCGTACGACCGGTCGCTTTCAGGTCGGCAGAGTCGGGTCGACCCGTTGCGGTCCTTCGAATTCAGCCGAAGGCGTCGCAGCGATACCGGAAGCGGATGCTCAACGTCGAAGCTCAGGGACACGCCGCTTGCGGCGTGTCCCACTGGAGCGACTTGTTAGGGTCTGGCACCTCTTGGAGTTCTATTGTAATTGGTGCTCCATGATTGCCTAGACGGATCGAAACTCCAAACATTCTCTTGGCGTCGATTCCTTTTTCGGCTGCAAGCAGACCAAGTTTGGCGAAGTAAGAATGATCGGCGAGCAAATGCTTTATGTCATTCTCGTATGGTATTGAACGGACCTTTTGGAGGACTTTTGTTTTTTGGTTGCCTTCCTCATCAATATAGTGCCCGCTGATGACAAACAGAGTTGCATTAGATGCTGGCTGTGTCTGCATGTCTTCCACGGGGGCATTAAGGTAAAGCGCCTTTGCTTTGGCGCAATCTTCTGGGGAGACCTTCCATGCAAGATTTTCATGGTAATCAAGAGGAAGAACTGTAACGACGGTGCCTGTAAACCCATCCTGGATGGCAACATAAAAGTCATCATCGGGAGCGCTATAAAAGAGAAGGTGGTTTCGATTAAATCCCGGTTTTCTTCCCGTATTGAGACTTAACTTCTGGTCCAGGATACGCGCAATTCCCTCGCAAGACAGCTTCGTTCGTTGCGCTATGCGCTCGAATGCGTGCATTGAAAAGTGCGTGAATGCCTGCATTCGAAGCCCTAACTCAAAGTCGGGTGCTCGAGTCCGTATAGCAGTCGCACGTCGTGCGCCCTAACTCGGCGAAGGCTGCAGCCGAAAGCCACCTGAGGTGTGGCTTTTCGGGGTGTGCTGCAATTATGTTTAGTATTCACATGCGCCCTATCGTAGATGCTAAGGACGGGACAGGACAGGACGGGAAAGGACTGGCAGTTTAGGCTATAAGCCATTTGCTGAACTTCAACAAAGCTTGTTTAGAAATATGTGGCTGCGGAAAGTGTAGCTGAGGTACTGCCAAAGAAAATTGATGAAAGTGCATTTTGGATTTCGCACTTTGAACTCAGAAATCTAACCAATCGTCGCGGTCGGGTTTCGCCAATAGCCTAGCATTCTTATATGCCCAAGCCAAAGGCATTATTGTTTCAACTGAGTATCCAGCGCCAACTCTCGTGACTACCAGTGCGTGCGTCTCTTCTTGCGCTGTTCCGGGATAAAATGTCACAGGAAGAAGCATCTGAATTTTTCGGAGTGCCGGATAGTAAAAAGGGACGGCTGCACGGAAATTTCGCCGAACCCTTCTCTGCGTACGGTCCAGGAGCCTGTCGAAACTGCTGACACACTCCTCATCGTCCAAACTCTTCCATGATTCTGGAAACCTGCTTCGTCGCTCATCAAATAAGTGTGCGTCGTCTGCAAATATCTTCTTCTCAACGTCGAGAAACAAGTGGTCGCTGGGTACTCGCTCTCTGGTCGCAACATCGATGAAGTAGTTTGGGGGCTCTGGAATTTTCAGTAGCGCTCTACCCACAAAATTCTCGTCCGCAAACTTATCAAACTGCCAGCCAGTTCCTTTGCGATCTGGCTTGAAAATCGCATAGATATCCTTATTGTATTTATTTCCAAGAGCTGTGTTTAAGGCGGCTATATTATCACCAAGTACAATCTTGTCTTCTAATTTCACTCGTTCAAACGTACGCTCAAAAAACGATATAAGGACTTGGTACTTCTCCCTGAAAACAATTCCATCGATCTTGTCGCTAACCCGTTGGCTTGCCTTTTTTTCATCGGAAT
>JAUMAI010000022.1:0-2254 GCA_032116775.1 Pirellula sp.
GAATAGTTCAGGGTTCTCACGCACGAGCGTATTACCACTGTCGATCATGGTTTTGGGCAAAGAGATAACTTTTCTGCTCAGCCATTGCGTGTAATCATTGGCATAGTTGCTGCCACGATACGGTGTTCCGATCGTGACAACTCGGTGGATGGATTGATTCGGATGAAAGAAGACCGCATCTTGTAGTTCTCGTTTGAGTTCTTCGTCTCCTTTGAGTTCACCAAAGGGATGCTCACTTAATATGCGCCAGAACTGGTCACCACTTTCAATCGTCTGCATTCGGCTCACTAAGCCACCCATGCTGTGACCAACTAGCACCATTTGATCAAGAGCAGCCAACTTTTGTTGTGGATCAAAGTGCTGGCGCATCGCCGTCAGATCGTTTCGTAATTGTTTAGCACTCGTCCAGAAGGGTTGACCGGAAGGGTATTGATAGAACCAGAACTGATAGTTTTTACGAAGCTCTGGAAAGCTGCGCAGATCGTTAAACATCGGCATCCAAGTGAGTGGGCTCGATAACAAACCGTGAACCATGAGAACGGGGATTCGATTCTTGTCGAATGGTTCAAGCATATAGATACCGCGGCGCGCTTGACTCTGGTTGGGATCTAGGAAGCCGATGGTGTAATCCGATTGCTCGCGGAATTGCTCATTATCAAGAAAGAAGGCTAGCGGCGTCGCCAAATCGACTTGTAAAGGAACCAAGCGATTGGCCATGCTGATATTAGAGGCAGTCAATGGATCGTGAAATTCAAGTACACAGGTATGTCGATGTGATATATTGGCAGTCGTGGTGGCATTGTTGTCAACCACTTTTAATAGCGCGGTAACCGGAAAACTAAGCCCATCGGGATAGTATTTCTCATCCGCTTGTTGATTTTCGCCTCTTTTGCGAACAGCAATTAGAGTCACACCCAAGCCATAAGTCACATTCGGGTTGGGTAAACCATCGACTTGGTAATCGCTGCAGAACTCAAAACTCTCGAAATCGGATTGCTTCCAGGGGCCGAGTACGACGGACTGGACCAAGTGTGATTTGCCACCGACGTTGAAGCGATAGCTACCGCCAGGCTTCAATTCGCCCTTCTGTTGAACAAGTCTCAAAGTCGCTTCGAGCGATTCATTGTATAGGTCGCAGGCTCCGCGGAAGCGAGGGTCATAAGGATTACGTATCGCGTCTAATCGAGGAGAAAAGAGATAGATGTAGGCATGGCTAACGGCGACGCCGAACATATCTAAGGCATCTTCCGTGTTTCCACTCCGTTGCGATTTAACGCCCAGGATGTACGCCAATTCGGAAATAGCGTAAACGATTTCAGCTTCGGGTTCGATTTCCGATAGTTTTTGAACCTCGGTGAGGCATTTGCGCACATCGCTGTGATAAGTGGGGAGAAGGTCATACTTCCGTAATAGCCCCATCGTTCGTCCCGATACCTGTGGGCCCTTGGAAGACGTGAGGTTGAGTTGAGTCGCCAGCGGATTAAAGGGTGTCGAGCGAGCCGTCAAAAACTTTTGCGTCGTGCAGCCGCTGAGAGATGTACCGGCGATCAGAATGAAGAGCACGATTGCCCAATAAGAGAGGGAAATCGTGGGGTGCGTGGTTCGACGGAGTGATACTTCACTCGTTGGAACACTGGAAAACACGCTCCGCATGATCGTAATCCTGAAAAATCGACTCTCTCCATACTGTCGGTAAGCTTGCGGAGAGTAGAAAATATGAGCCGCGGAATCAATTGCAGTGCGCCGAGCCAGTTTACGAATAGCTAGCAAAGATAGAGGGTGTGTAAAAGCACTTCGCTAGCTCGCAATCTATTGAGGACGGTATGGGACTGCTGAGAGTAGGGCTTGATGGCAGTTCGGTAAGTTGTTGGATTTCGAAGTGCCTTTGAAAATTCGCAGCTGTTTAGTTGGGGTGGTTCTAATGGCTAGGTGGAGTATGGCGAGATTGGCTTATGGTGTCGTAGCTCTCCTAATCCTTTGGGGATGTGTTACAAAGCTATCTTTTGCGCAGGAGACTAGTGGGCAGCTTGCCGAGAATGCCGTGTCGGAAAAAGTAGCCGATCCGGTGATTGCGAAGTTGGGGGCACAGGAGATTCGTTGGAGCGAGGTGTTGTATCGATGGCGCGAGGTTGGGTATTTACCGAAAGATCGAGCTAGCGTTGATCCTGTGAAGCTTTTTGATACCGTCAATGTGATTCGAGAGCAGCGAATTGCAAATGCGGAATTAGCTCGGCGTCACCGCGATATTGGGAAA
>JAUMAI010000023.1:0-2033 GCA_032116775.1 Pirellula sp.
CCCCTCCTTTTTTATTCAACTACAAGCCTCCACAGATGCCTCACATTCGATGGCTGTCACCTTCGAAATGCTTCTTGAGCGATTTGAAAAACTACCGCGGATGTTTATCGAACCTGATGGTTCATTGGTCTGGCGTGGTACAACCGCAGCAGATTCGGCCACTACAGCTACCCAGTGGCAACTTGATGGAATGATTTACGATCATCTTGGAGCAGTTCGCTACGTGGAACTGAAAGGAAACTGCAGTACAACCGCTTGGCAACAACTACTGGAAATCCTTGACTATCCAGCACAACCATTAACTGTGCATCACGTGAACCAGGGGCGTTACGAGTCGCTGGAAGAATTCTCGCGGCAGTATATTTTGTCGTGACATTCTGGAGCTTAACGATGACCTGGGAGACTGAAAATCAACTCGATCCTGCTTTCCGCCACAACCAACTTGCCTGGGATCGTATGGCAGCCAAAGAACATCCACTGACACAGCCTGCCTCCAAAGAAGAGCTACTCAATCCCCTGCCAGTTGTTGACCCAGCCGGTTGGTTGCGCGGTGGCATTCAAGGCTGGAAAGTACTTTGCTTGGCAGCCGGTGGTGGACGCCAAAGTGTTCTCTATGCGGCAGCTGGTGCGGAAGTGACTGTGGTCGATCTTAGCGCTGGGATGCTCGAATTGGATCGTCAAGCAGCGATCCAACACGGATTTTCGATCCGACTTCTACAGACTTCCATGGAAGACTTATCGATGCTGCCGGCGGGCTATTTTGATTTGGCCATTCATCCCGTCAGCACCTGCTATGTCCGAGATATTATCACCGTCTACCAGCAAGTAGCGAGGGTTGTGGCGTCCAATGGATTGTACATAAGCCAACACAAAACTCCGGCTAATCTTCAAGCGTCCCTCGATGCTCCCGGTGGATTTTATCGCCTGGAGCATCCGTACTATGACAAGTCACCAGTGCCACCAGCCCAATCTCCTAACCGCTTACGAGAACCAGGCACGATGGAGTTCGTTCATCGATGGGAGGAACTGCTCGGAGGCCTCTGCCGCAATGGCTTCAACATCGAGGATGTCGTCGAACCATTTCATAGTCGACCGGAAGAAATGCCTGGTCAATTTGGACATCGATGCCATTACATCGCTCCGTATATTCGGCTCAAGGCGCGCCGCCGCTCCCACGACATACCCCAACCAGCCAGCCAGCAGCGGCCGATGATCTTGATTCCCTAAGCGATTACACGCAGACTCAGCGATCGTGAGCTCAAGCAGAGCTTTACACCGCGATAACCGCGACGGATATCGGCACGCTATAATTCACTCGGGAGAAATATAATTATGTGCGGCCGATTCACACTGAAAACTCCACTGAATCAACTCTTCCAGCAATTAGGCTTAGATCTAGATTTTGGTTCCCTAGGCGATATCCCACCGCGTTACAACATTGCACCTACTCAGAGCATTATCGCCGTACTAGGCGCAGACCAAACTCCGACCCCATTCTGGATGCGGTGGGGCCTGATACCCTCTTGGTCCGACGACATTTCCATCGGTAATCGCATGATTAACGCGCGAAGTGAAACTGTCGCAGAGAAACCTGCTTTTCGTAAAGCGTTTGCCAAACGCCGCTGCCTTATCCCAGCTGATGGCTATTTCGAATGGCAAGCAGTAACAACCAGCAAAGCCTCTAAGCAGCCCTTCTGGATTCACCTAGCTAACGACAAACCATTTTTCTTGGCTGGGCTTTGGGAGAGCAATTCCAAGGTCGCGACCGACCCAATTCTCTCATGCACCATATTGACCACCAATGCGGCCCCAGAGGTTGCTCACTTGCACGACAGAATGCCCGTGATCATCAAAGAACGAGACTACAACTCTTGGCTGAACGATGATGGTGTTGAGCAGGCGTTGCGGGTGATCCGCGACTATGAAAGAGAGGGAGACATAGGCTGGCAGTTCGCACCTGTTTCAACAGCCGTAAACAATCCTCGCCATGATGATGTGACCAACATCACCCCTTTACCTTAGCGACGTCGGAT